>RGCW01000016.1 GCA_009919005.1 Candidatus Aquidulcis sp.
TGGATTGCAAGAGATGCTGCCACGAGCGAATCTGGTGTACCGGTATCAATCCAAAGGGCGCTCTCTGGGATTACCATGTGCCGAAGTTGACCTCGCTGCAGATAGTTCGCATTGACATCCGTGATCTCAAGCTCATTCCGCTCGGATCGCGCGAGTTGTTCAGCAACGGCAACTACGTCCGCACTAAAGGTGTAGAGCCCGGTAACTGCCAAATTTGAGACTGGACTGATGGGCTTTTCAATAACAGACTGCACGGTGCCATCAACGCCAATGGTGGCGACCCCAAAACGCTCAGGATCAGGGACCGCTTTTAGGTAGATCTCAGCGCCATTCGTGAATGCAGCCAGTGCTTCGGCGAACTGCGCGTCAAATTCAGTGCCGATGAATAGGTTGTCGCCGAGGATGAGCGTGACCGATTCGCTCCCAATGAACTCTCTCCCGATCAGGAAGGCCTCGGCGATGCCCCCTGGGGTCGGTTGTTCCGCATACGCAATCGAGAGTCCGAGATCATGCCCGTCGCCGAGAAGGGTTCTGATCGCCGGAAGGTCGCGCGGGGTGCTGATGATCAGGATTTCGCGAATTCCCCCGGTCACGAGGGTCCAGATCGGGTAGTAGATCATCGGCTTGTCGTACACGGCTAAGAGCTGCTTGCTCACACTCTTCGTCGCCGGGTAGAGGCGGCTTCCACCCCCCCCTGCGAGCACGATCCCCTTCACCGCTGCACCTCAGATGCAACCGTTCCACGAGCACGATTCAGATACCACTCCACGGTCTCTCGGAGCGCTTCATCAAAGGGGTGTGCGGGCCGATATCCAAGCTCTCGCTCTGCTCGCGTCTCGCGAATCGCATAGCGATAGTCGTGGCCTGGTCGGTCAGGCACAAAGGTGATTTGCGCCGCATACGAGCTGCCGTCGTGCCGCGGGACACGTTCATCGAGCAACGTGCAGATCTCGTGTGCAAGCGCCAGATTTGTTCGTTCGTTTCCGCCGCCAAACGCGTACCGTGCGCCTGGAACACCGCGCTCAAGGGCCAAGAGGATGCCACTCACATGATCCTCAACATAGATCCAGTCCCGAACGTTAGACCCATCGCCGTAGATTGGAATCGCTTCGCCACGGAGTGCGCACTGAATGAGATGCGGGATGAGCTTCTCCGGATACTGATACGGACCGAAGTTGTTCGTGCAGTAGGTCGTTATCGTCGGAAGCCCATAGGTGCGATGCCATGCGGAAACAATATGATCTGCTGCGGCCTTTGATGCTGAGTACGGGGATCGCGGATCGTACGAGCTATCCTCATTGAAGTGCCCATCATCACCAAGACTTCCGAACACCTCGTCGGTAGAAATCTGCAGGAAACGGAAGTGTTGAGCTTCCGCCGCAGTTTTCTTCTCAAGGTATGCGGCTGATGCACGTAGGAGCGCGTACACCCCGAGGATGTTGGTCTGCATAAAGTCACCTGGGTCAGCAATGGATCGATCAACATGTGACTCAGCGGCAAAGTTCACGACCGTGTCAACGTTGTGCGCTACAAGAAGTGAAGAGACAAGCTCCGAATCTGTGATGATGCCGCGAACCACAGTAATCTCTGGATGATGTTGCAGTGACTGCGGATCTGCTGCATATGTCATCGCATCAAGGACAACAACGCGGTGTCCAGCTTTTTCCGCACGTTTTGCGAAGGCACTGCCAATAAATCCGCAACCGCCAGTCACGAGCATGGAGCGCAGGCTATTTCTGGCGGGCATGCTCATCGTTAAATCACTTTGCCAAGAAGACGCCGTAGGTTCTCGGCGGCCTCGACGAGCACGGGAGTTTCGTCATCTGGGGTTAGATCGGTGAATCGTGTTTCAACACCCAGTACTCCAGCCCATACCCTCTCGTGGCTATCCTCTGGATTGTCGTGCACGCCGCCAGAGCGGATCTTTCCGGATGCTTCGGTAATCGTCATGCCAAGAAGCGCTGTTGCCTTAAGTTCTTGTTCGGTCGATGCACGCAGATCTGCAGCGCGCCCAGGCACAAGCTTGTCAATGAAGGCATCAAGTTGTTGGACCTTCTCTTGACCAGTGATCTCTTCACAGATCCCAAAAAGCGTTGCCGAACGATAGTTGAATGAACTGTCAAATCCGCTCCGGGCCAACACGATGCCGTCGGTTAGGTGAATAGAGACAGACACCTCGGTGCCCACCACAGACTTCAGGAATCGGCTGGCTGCTGAGCCATGCCAATAAAGACGGTCGCCGTCACGCCAGTGCGCAGTAGCAGTGGCGTGTGGACGGCCATTGAGAGGCAGGTTTCCTGGCGGACCCGACCGGATTCGAACCGGCGATCTCCAGCGTGACAGGCTGGCATGTTGGGCCGCTACACCACGGGTCCGCGACAGGACAGCGAAGCCTACCAGAGGGGGTAGGATCCGACTATGGGATACGGATCGGACGCAGCATCACGAAGCGGCGGAGCGGGCCTCATTGACTTGCGCTCCGACACGGTCACCCACCCCACCCCAGAGATGCGCCGAGCCATGGCAGCGGCGGAGGTCGGCGACGACGTCTTTGAGGACGATCCGACCGTCATCGCCCTCGAGGAGCGGGCAGCCGCCTTGCTCGGCAAAGAGGCGGGTCTCTTCGTTGCCTCGGGCACCATGGGGAACCTTGTGTCGGTCATGGCCCACGTGCCGCGCGGCGGCGAGATCATCACCCCCGCCGAGGGGCATATCCCAAATGATGAGGCCGCAAACTATGCGGTGGTTGCAGGGGCCGGGCTCCGCATTGTTCATGAGAACGCATATGGTGAAATGCCAATCCCAGAGGTGCTCGCCGCGATCCAAGATCCGAGTGACCCACACAGCGCCATCACCTCGCTGGTGATCGTTGAAAACTGTCACGCCCACACCTTTAGTCGGCCGATTACCCCGGAGTACATGCGCGAACTGCGCACAGCTCTAGCACCGCAGCGCATTCCGATTCACGTTGATGGGGCACGGCTCTTCAACGCAGTAGTGGCGCTTGGTGTATCGGCACGCGATCTCGTCGCAGATGCCGACAGTGCAACATTCTGTCTAAGCAAAGGCCTGGCCGCACCAATCGGTAGTGTTGTTGTGGGCAGCAAAGACTTTATCTGGAAGGCGCGCCGCGCACGCAAGCTCCTCGGAGGAGGGATGCGCCAAGTCGGCGTCCTTGCCGCCGCTGGACTCGTTGCCCTCGCTGATGGACCAGAGGGGACGATACGTCGCCTAGCTGATGATCACACCAACGCTCGACGACTAGCGACCGAGATCTCCACCCTCGCAGACGTGCTCTCTCCAGGGCACATCGCCCAGCCCGAGGGCGACCGCCTTGACCCATCGCGTGTCACTACAAACTTTGTGCTCTTCAAGGTCGCAGGTGGGCCCGAGCGGCGCGCTCGCTTCCTAGACGCGCTTGCACAGCGCGGCGTATTGATGGTCGCGTATCCGCATGGGCAGATTCGTGCAGTAACGCACTATGGCATTGGTGACGCGGAGATTTCGGCGACCGCTGCTGCAACTGCTGCCGCCCTCGCTGAAACTGCGTAGCGCGCGTTCTTCATGCGCATCGTTCCCGCGATTGATCTAGAGAAGGGTCGTTCGCGCATCGTCTTCTGGCCCGGTGCAGCAACAGGTGTTGGCGCGCCAACAGATCAGCCCGCGCGTATCGCACGACACTTTGTTGACCGCGGAGCATCGCTGATACACCTTGTTGATTTTGACGGCGCTCGTGCTGGATCGCCAGTAAACATCGCTTCAATAGGCGCCGTGGCGAGCCTTGTTGCCACCCCACTGCAGGTGGCTGGCGGGCTCGATTCCCCTGAAGGGATCCGGATTGCCTTCGCCGCAGGCGCAACACGCGCCGTCGTATCGCTTGCGTTGCTCAACGAACCGGAACAGCTTCGCGCATGTGTCGCCGCCGCTGGCGATTGGCTCGCAGTTGGATTTGATCCACGCCCTGATCGAATTGCGTCATTCCACTGGAAACGCACGGCTCCGCCAACCACCGAGAGTTTGATTGACGAGCTGGTGGCAGCTGGTGTGACGCGGATGCTTCTCAGCCATGGTGGTAGCGCATCAGAGAGTGTGGCGTTTGCACGATTGGCGGCACGTCAGCCAGGCATGGAGCTCAGTGTGGCGGGGGGTGTAGGTGATCTTGATGGAGTGCGTCGGTTGCGAGACGCAGGCGTTCAATCCCTGATCCTCGGAGAGGCGTTGCTCTCGGGTGCAGTTGATTTTGAGGAGGCCGCACGCGCTGCCGATCCAATGCAGTGACTGCGCACAGATAGCGTCACTCGCGTAGACTCCCCCGCATGGCTACGGCACGACGCATCAACGAACCTCTCGCGCTGAGCCCCCTCGCGGGCCTGGGCGCCGTCATCCTCACGGGCATCCTCTGGGGAACGATCGGCGTGGTCACGGGTCAATTGAAGGCCGCCTTCCCTGGCGCTGATGGGGGGCCAAGCACGCTCAGTTCTCTGGTGCTCGTCGTCGTACGGCTCGGGATCACTGCACCGGCCGCCGCCATAACCGCGCGCCTCCTGCTCGGGGGTGGGGCATTCCGACTTCCTGGGAGAGTGCTTGCGCTCGGCCTTGGTCTCGGTCTGGTTCAGGCGTTCTTCCAATACGCCTATGTCGAAGCGGTGACGAACGCGGGTGTTGGCATCGCCACCGCAATTGAGCTCTGCCTTGCCCCAGTTCTTGTCGCAACGCTGAGCGTCATCTATCTGCGCGAGCGTCCGGACGCCATGATTATCGGTGCCATCGCGTTCGCCGCGATCGGAACCATCGTCCTTGCTGCTAACGGTGCTGTCCCCGGAAAAGAGGCCACATTCCAGGCTGGCATCCTCTGGTCGCTTGCGTGCATGGTCGGCTACGCCTCATACATTGTCCTCGTGCGTCGCCTCGCTTCTGGCATCCATCCACTCGAGCTCGTCGCACTTGCCGCTGCGGGTGGGTTTGCCGTACTCACGGTCGTCTCGTCAGTTGTGGGGGTGACCTTGCCAACCCTTGACGGAAAGGATCTCGTCGTTCCTGGGCTGCAGTTTGCGTATCTGGCTCTGATTGCTACCTGCCTTGCGTACGCACTCTTCGTCTCTGGTGTTCGAGCTACGAGCGCGACCACCGGGTCGCTTGGCGCGCTTGCGATGCCGCCAACAGCAACGATCCTTGCTGCACTGCTGCTCAGCCAAATCCCCACTATTGAGATCGTCGTTGGGCAAGCGCTACTGATGGCCGCCATGACCGTCACCATTGTGCGTACTGCTCGCCGTTCGCGCTCTTAGCGGCATGCGTGCCGCGGCTGTCGCCCTACTACTCGCCACAACGTTAAGTGCGTGTTCGGCGACTGCGACGCCAAGTGGCTCGCCAAGTGGTGTCGGATGTCCAACCTCACAACCGCCAACACTTGATATCGGAGCGTCATACGACATCGCATTTGAAACAACGCTTGGCACGTTTATTGTTCGATTGCCGGTGAGTAATTCACCGATTGCTGTAAGCAATCTTACAGCACTTGCACAATGTCACTTTTATGACAATGTGATCTTCCATCGCATCGCCTATATGGAGGATGGCACGCCATTCGTTATTCAGGGTGGTGATCCAACAGGAACCGGCGCAGGTGGTCCCGGATATTTCATAAAGGATGAACCGGTCATCGGAGCGTATCGACGTGGTGTGATTGCAATGGCTCGTTCAAGCCAGCCTGACTCTCAGGGGAGCCAGTTCTTTGTGGTTCTTGATGATGCCGCGGCGGTCCCACTTGAACGCGCTCGCACCTACGCCATCCTGGGAGAGGTCATCTCGGGCATGGAGGTGGTGGATGCGATCGCGGCCCTAGAGCGAAACGGCCAGGATCGACCGATCGATCCTCCAATGATCCTCTCAACTGTCGTGACTCCGTCGGCCCCATAACAATCCCCATCATTCATGCTTCGCGGGTAAACTTTGGAGATCGTCGGCATCAGCCGGCAGCGTGGCCTTCGCCACAGAGGAGAGATGGAATGGCAACCGCCAAGATTGAGACCACCGTTGGTGTCATTGAGATTGAGCTTCTCGACGATGCGGCACCGAAGACCGTTGAGAACTTCGTGACCCTGGCGAAGAAGGGCTTCTACGACGGGGTGATCTTTCATCGCGTCGTTCCTGGGTTCGTCATTCAGGGCGGCGACCCTGACGGCACAGGCATGGGTGGCCCTGGCTACAAGTTCGACGATGAGCCGGTGACGATGGGCTACGCCCGCGGCACGGTCGCCATGGCGAACTCGGGACCGAATACCAACGGGAGTCAGTTCTTTATCTGCCTCGACGACCTCCCCAGCTTGCCCCCGAAGTACACCATCTTCGGCATGGTCACCTCTGGGCTCGCCACGGTCGACGCCATCGCTAAGGGGGCCACGGGCCCAGGCGACCGCCCGCTGGAGCCGGTCAAGATGACCACGGTGACGATCGCCTAACCCTCACGCTCGGCACAAGGTGTGCCAGGGGGGTTGGAATCCGACCCTTGGGGGGGTATTCTCTCCCCAGCTGTTCTTGTTCAAAGACCATGGGTAGGTGGGTTAGGGTAGTCGCTATAGGCGACGTGATAGATGCTCTTTGAGCGTAGCGGGCGGGGCTGACTTGTTCGTCCCACAAGCGGATCGGCTTGAGGCGACTCCTGTCAAAGGGGGTCGCCTCATCTATTTTCCACCGAAGTGTTCGGGCGAAGCCCCCTGATACACTCGCCACCCTTCGCGCTCGTAGCTCAGTGGATGAGAGCGTCTCCCTCCGAAGGAGAAGGTCGCAGGTTCGAATCCTGTCGGGCGCACCACAGCAAGTAAACTCCCCTGCATGGCTGATCAAGAACTTGTTCCGGTCCCGCCCCTACGTCGGCCACTCCTGATGGTGGCTGTGACGGTCAACGTTGCGGCGATCGGTGTTGGGCTGAGCGGCACGGATGAGCGCCTCTTCTACATTCCAGCTGCAGTTGGTCTGCTCTGGTTGATCGCATACCGCGCCCAACCGCATGAGGGGGTACGCAATCCTCGGCGCGTGCCGCAGGGTTCAATCACGGTTCGACGGCCCGACCGACCGGCACCGCGCCAGCGAACAGAGATGCCACCGACGCCATCCGGCTTCGCTCCATCTGCGGCCGTCGCGGCGGCTCAGGCGCGAGGAGGATTACGAAAGCCCATCCGACGAGTTGAAGTTGGACTGCCGACGACGACACCAACGCCGAAGAAGAAACCTCGACGCGGTCGAAAGGGTGGAGACGGCCCTAACCTCGGACTCTAGTTACGGTGCAATCTTGACCGTGACAACTGGTGGCTTGTCTAAAGAGAAGCATCGCGCATCGAGCCAACCATCACGGATTGATTGACGCTCCTCGGCATCCACGGTCAGCTTCCAACGAATCTTCACGGCCACCCACTCTACAAGGTAGGTACAAGTCGCTGACTCAAGTGGCGGAAGCCAATACGTCGGATCATCATCGCTTTTCGCTTGGTTGACGTTGTCGGTAACGGCACGAAGTGTCCAAGGAACCCCAAGGTCATTTGCATACGCCTGTCGGCGCGCCGCAGACCAGCGCCATGCGCCGGAGCGCCACGCCTCGCCGAGAGCAACGACATGATCAATGTCAACATCAGATGCACGAGTCCAGGTTTCACCGTCATACAGACTCAGCCATTCTCCTGTCGTTACTGTCTTCCCCGTCGTGCTGAACTGAACTGGAACGAGCGATTCGGCGATCAGCACCTCGGCGCGAGTGTTCTTTCCGTCGCGATCTTGATCAATCCAATGCTTGAACAGTTTTCGGTTATAGCCGCCAAGATGCTCCTCTGCAATCGCTAGGCAGTCAAGGGCAGTGAGAAGTCCAAGCTTGGAACTATTTGTTTTACATGCTTTTGCTGAATTAGTAGCTGCATAGGTCGCTGTGGGCGTGGCAACCATAGTAAAGATCAACACGAAGAGTTGGAGGGTGCGGTAGGCCTTCATGAGGTGATGCTATGTGACGACGTCAAAGAGCGCACGAACGAGTGGGGTTCCTTGTGCGTCGTAAATGTCCACCCGAGCATGACCCGCCGAAACGCGCACATCACAACGCACGGCTGGGTCGCTGGTCAACGCAAGGTACTCCAGACGGATCCTGCGGCGTGGTGCGGAAAGGTGCGCTGGGGCGGCGGCATATAGCGCCTCTTCGGCAATCTCAAGCCAAGCGGCATTGTTGACATGACCGAGCGGGTCAAAATCTGCGACCCGCAGAGGTATGGTTATCGTGATTGCAGGTGCATCATCTACGGCGAATGGCGGGATCTTCTCAGGGGTGAACGACGCGCCAACCTCGGCGACAAAGGGCTGAAACTCTCCGGGGAACCGAACCGGGCGCCCGTTTATATCGGTCATCACCCAATCAATGGCAGCGTCAGCGATGACACGTCCAGCCTGGCTGAAGAGTCGTGTTCGGCGACGGGCCATCACGTGGCGGAAGCCCACAAGTGCGGTTGTTCCCGTCATCTCCTCGTTTGAGTGGGGTGGTTCGTCGATGAGGAGATCGACGCTGCGCACGACCCACCCAACGCCACGCGATTCGTACCAGGCACGACCGTATTCCAGGGTTTCACTGTGCTGCCAGGCCAGATCCTGGGCGTGGCGAAGCACCGCGGCGGCGCGCATAGTGCCAGCACGATTGCACTCATCGAAGCGCACTGAACGACCCTGATCGCGATAACGTGCGTGGTCAGGGAGGCTGGTCTCGTCTGGCGCTAGGCCTGGTGCCAGGCGGTCGGCGAGGCTCATCCAGCCGCCAGTCGCCCGAGAGTCTCGAGCGTGATCATGCGCGTCTTCTCGCGTGGAGCGTGCACGATGCCCAGTCGAGCTGCCACGACGGCAGCAGTGTCAAATGCCACCACGCCGATCGCTACGCGGACTCCGCTCCCCGCAGCGCGAATTCGAGCATCCTCCAACTCCGCGAGAAGGCTCGCATCGATCCCCCGCGCGCCCCACTTGCAGTCCCAGAGCTCTGGAGTGGGACCTGCCTCAACTGTGACGTCAAATGGGTGAGGATCTGCAGAGGTGCCATCGACGGCAAAACGCCGCTCGCGCCGTACGAGCCGATCACCATCGATCGCCAGTGTCGGCCGGCGACGGAGCAGCTCCGCGGTTACAGCCTCAACCACTGCACCTCGATACTGCGCGTTAGATGCCTGCGCCTTGCCGCCAATCGCAAGAGCGCCGACGACAATCGGGTCGCTCGTGTTCCGATGCGATGGGAGAGCGGCAAAAAGAGCAGCCGCTTCGGCCGCCGATGGTCCTGGATCGTTCATCACCCCACGCGCAACCAGTCGCTCAGCGGGTGACGCATTCGCAATGGCAACGGCAAGCGGGCGCAAGATTGGATCAGCTTGAATTCCCGCGTACACCACGGCGCGACCATCTCGCGGCGCGTCAGAGAACGAGACTCCTGCGGGTATTCTTGCGGGAATCGCGCTGCCAGCACCAGTCGGCACAGGGTCTTTGGGCAGGCTTGCCGGATTCAACACCGCAGCGAGCAGTGTCAAAACCAGACGTGGATGCATGCCGATCCAGTCAATCGCGCGATGGGGATCGCCGTCGTCAATCACTCGCTCCATACTCGCGGCGAGGGACTCAAGCGCTGCACTGGCGCTCTTCGGTATGACACGATCTCCGATCGCTGCGGATGCACGCGTGAGTTCCATATCGCCGAGCGTCGACACCGCATTGGTGTGATCCAGTGCGTCGGTTACCTCTTCACCTAATGCAACGATTCGCCGATACAGGTCATGCTGCTGCGAGAGCACCGCATCTGTCATATCGCTGGCCAACGCAGTGCCACTGAATCCAGCAACAGTTCTGGATTGCCGTTACGACGAATGGCATGCAGGGAAGCATCAAGGGTTCGTAGCGCAACACTCCATGACGATGTTGGGAGCCTCTGCGCCATTGCTTCAATCTCGGGGCGATCTTCTGGAAAGGCGATCTGGTCGATAGCGCCCGCACTTGCGAGCGCAAGGTCGCGCGCGACACCACGCCATAGTCGTAGCAACGCCGTAGCTGCAGCACGCCGTTCGGCGGGCGTTGGCCGAGTGCTTCGCTTTGTCAGTGCTCGCTTCTTTGCAGGCTCAACGAGCGCGTCTCGCACATCGTCACTGTCATCGTCGCTTTCAGAGGCGTCAGCGACTTCACCCTCTTCTCCCTCGGCGACTAGGATCCCCTGCGCATCAGCCACGAGGGTCGGGATCTGCCGGAGTCGCACGTGTGGTGGCGTCGTCGTAAGGTCAAGGATCTGTCGACGGATCTGCGCGTGGGCGCGGGCCGCGTCACTCGATGCCCCCGCCTCAATCAGTGGCCCAGGACGACCCGACGACATGCGCAGGAGCCTGACTGCGGTTGGTGCATCAACGCCCAGCTTGTCGGCGAGCAGTTCGCTCGCCTGTTGCGCGTCGGGGACACCGAGGCGAATCACCGCACAGCGGCTTCGAATCGTTGGCATCAGTCGCGAGTCCTCAGCGGCGGCCAAGATCACATGTGTCTGCGCCGGTGGCTCCTCGAGGGTCTTAAGCAGCGCGTTCTGTGCCTCGTCATTCATGAGGTCAGCGCTCTCAATGAGCGCGACCCTTCGCCCGCCCTCAACCGCGTACAGGGCCAGGCCAGTAACGAGAGTTCGGATCTGGTCAATCTTGATCGTGTTCGATTCGCCAGTTGGAGAGATGAGGGCTAGGTCGGCGTGATTCCCCGATGCGATCAATCGGCAAGAGCGACACTCGCCACAAGGACCGCCCTCCACCGGAGCGCCACACATCAGCGTTGCGACGGCATCACGGGCCAGCGTACCCACGCCGACACCACGTGGTCCCACGATCAGCAGGGCGTGCGGCGGAGAATCGGCCAGTAGCGTGGCGAGGTGCGCAGCGGCCTGGTCGTGACCGCGCGTATTGAAGCGCGCAGGTCTACGTGCTGGGTGAACGGCGTCGGGCGGCGTTGAAACCGCCCGTGCCATCTCGTTAGGCTCCCTTGCTCCCCTTAGCCTTCGGCCGTGAGCTGCTCTTCTTTACGAGAGCGACCTTTGCCGTGGGCTTTGCGGCGCTGCGACCAGCTGGTTTCGCCCCCGCTTTTGGCGCCGACTTTGCAGCACCCTTCGGCGCTGGTCGGCCACCACGGGGACGACCCTTTCCACTGGTAGATGGCTCTCTCCCTGTGAAGGCAGCCGACTCACTCGCCGACCGCCCCGTTGCCTGAAGCTGCGACTTCAGCAGTGCAGCGACATCTGGTGAAACATCACTGATGCCATCGTCCACGCCGCTGTCGTTTGCGTGACGCGTGTCGTCTTTATGTGAGCGTGCCACCTCATCAGCAATGCGCGACGGCCCCGAACCAAGTTGCTGCCGAGCAGCGCGCTCAGAAGGACGGCCGATGTCACCTCGTCGATCTGCTGCAAGGTATTCGGGAACACCGCCTGGCGCACCATCGTCTACATCATCAAGTGTCATCGTCTCAATGCCATCAAACGCGTCGGAGGTGGCGCCGCCACGACCGCGACGCCCTCGACCGCCCCTGCGTCGGCGGCGGCGTGGACCCTCTTCTCCGAACCCACCACTCCCTTCGTGAGCGTGTGGCGATGGCTCGGCCCCCGCAGCGAGATCGTCCGGACCAAGATCGTCAAGGGTGAGTGTTTCAATTGAATCTGCGTCAATGATGGTGTCACCGACTCGAATGGCGGATGAGCGACGAGCTGGCACGCCGTTTCGCGTTCCTGCGGAACGACCACCGCGTCCACCGCGTCCACCATCGCGCTCTCGCTCAGGCGCTGCGCCACCACGGCGAGGTCGCGCCGGTGTCTCGGACTGCTTATCTGGAACCTCAGTCATGGAGAGGTCCTCTTCGCCTTCGGCGGCAACGCGTCGACCACTGCGGGCGCCGGCCTCCACCTTGGCGATGTTGGTGATCTCGATGAACTGATCAGCAACTTCAACAAGATCGCTGCTGGTGTTGGCGCGGAAGCTTACGACCTCAACGCGAACTCCCATATCTTGGACTGCCCGGATTGCTGGAGCAAAGTCGCCATCACCAGAGATAACAACGGCGATGTCGAGCTTTGGCGCGAGGCGCACAAGGTCGACGACGAGTTCGATGTCGAGGTTCGCCTTAAAGCGACCGTCACCATACTTGCGCACATCTTTGCTCACAACCTTGTAGTTGTTTCGAGCGAGGAAGTTATGGAACGCTTTCTGGTTCTCATTCTCGGGGTCTAAACCGGTGTAGGCGTACGCGCGAACGAGATCGCGATTTGCGGTCAGGGTTTTTAGAAGTGTGACGTAGTCGATGTCAACGCCTGCAGCTTTTGCTGCGTAAAAGACGTTCGCGACGTCGACAAAGATTGCGACATTCCGTGCCATTGTGTTGTACCTCAGGTTCCTTCGTAGATAACGTGGCGTGCGCTGCTACGACGGGGCTGGGCCGATATCGGCGTCCTGCCCGCGCGTCGGAGCGCACGGCTGCACTACGACACCCTAGCAGGTTGCGCCACGCCGCCGGTGGCTACCCACGATTCACGCTCAGCGATCGTCTCGAGCGTCGACGATCTGGGCCACACCTGAGACCCATACCCCCAAGGCGACCATCGTGATCCACAGCCCTGGGGCACGATCGATGCCGAAGACGACTGAGAGGGGTAGGTCATAGCCGGTAGCCGTGATCGCGGCGCCGATCAGCGTGGCGATAAAGCCGAGCATTGCGGTCCCAACGAGGCCGACGTGAACGGGCCACTGATCAAAGCGCAGTTGCTCTCCAAATGCATCGGGGGCGATCAGCAGGAAGAGTGTTCCCAAGGCGACGAAAAACCCCACTGCACCATACGTGTCGAAGGCGTTACCTACCGTTGGTGGCACGCCGGGTGCGGCGAGTGTCCACCACGCTGGAATCGCACCAAGTACAACTCCTGCGGCACCGATCCCGCTGAGCCGACGCCCGTTGCTACGGCGAAAGAGGTTCCCTGAGGTTGAACGGATGCGCCCGATCGGCCTCACCAGTTACTCCTTGCCGAGGATCGCTGTGTACATCGACGGCTTCAGCACGCCGACATAGCGCAGATTGCGATACTGCTCGCCAAAGTCGAGGCCGTACCCAACCACAAACTTGTCAGGGATCTCAAAGCCCATCCACTCCACAGGGATCTCCACGACGCGGCGCGCAGGCTTGCTGAGCAGGGTGACAATCTTCACGGAACGAGGGTTCTTCCCCGCAAGGTAGTTCGTTAGGTAGTTCAACGTGATCCCCGTATCAATGATGTCCTCGACAATCAGTACGTCGCGCCCTTCGATGGTTCCTGAGAGGTCTTTCAGGATTCGCACCGTGCCGCTCGACTCCGTGCTCTTACCGCCATCGTACGAGGAGACTTCCATGAGATCAATCTGAACGTTTCCAGGGATAGCTCGCATCAAGTCGGCGACAAAGACGATTGAGCCCTTCAGCACGCTGACGAGAATGAGCGACTCGTTGCCCGAATATGCGGCGCCGATTTCAGCACCGAGCTCACGGACACGAGCGTCAATTGCCGCCTCGGTAATGAGCACCGACTCAATGTCGTCGTGCGGGTTCTGGCTTGCCGCCATGGTCGCTCCTCCCTGATCGGCGCCTCGCTCGGGGCAACCGCTCTGCGTCTGAATCGTAGCACCGCAGCGTGATCAGATACTCTCTAGGGGTATGGCAGAACATGTCGGGCATAGCTACACAAAAGACCGCAAGGTGCTCCTCAATCGCCTGCGACGACTTGAGGGACAGGTCCGTGGAATCGCACGGATGGTTGACCGCGAGGAGTATTGCGTTGACATCTTGCAGCAGACCGCGGCACTTCGCGCCGCGGTCGATGCGCTCGGCCTCCTCATCTTGGAGGACCACATTCGCGGCTGCATGAAAGATGCGGCGGAACGGGGAGATGCTGAGAAATCAATCGAAGAGGTGCTCGACGTGGTGCGCCGCTCCATGGGTCGACCGGCCCGCAACGTGGCACCGAAGAGCGGAGCTGCAGACTGAGTCAAGGCGTATCTCCCAAAAATCGCAGCCCACTCCCCACCGATCCGAGTGGGTTGCCACCAACGGAGCGGGTGACGCTCGATCAACTCTCTCGCCTCCTGCCGGACGCAGCCCTCCCACCACTCTCAGATGCGGAGATCTTTGTGCTTACCGCGCATCTGCGCCTGCTTGACGCGTGGAATCCAGCGATCAATCTCACCAGGATCAGCGATCCACATGAACGTGCGGCGCGGCATCTTCTTGACTCTCTCATTGCGGTGCCACACATCGAGCAACTCCTTCCGCCGGGCGGAGCTATTGCCGATCTAGGCTCTGGTGGCGGATTTCCTGGAATTCCATTGGCGGCACGATTACTCTCGCACCGTCTAGATCTTTCTATGACGCTGATTGAATCTATCGGTAAGAAGGCACGCTTCCTTGACGCCGTGGTTGCAGCGAGCGGGCTATCGCCACGGTTGTGCGTCGCACATGCCCGCGCCGAGGAGTTAGCGCAGGGTGGTGGCATCCATTTTGATGTAATAACGGCACGTGCGGTCGCACCACTAGGGGAACTCATTCGATTAGTTACTCCGCTACTTAGCGTAAATGGCTCACTGTTGGCGTGGAAACGTATAGGTGAAGAGTGGGGTGCGGAGTTAAGCACTGCCTCGTCACTGGTTGGCATGAACGTGATTCAGGTGTTTGAAGTGGGTAGCTCTCGCCTTCCAGGGGCGCTCCTTGTACGCGTGACGCCGCATAAAACAGAGGGGGCGTTGGCTCGGGTATAGGATTAGGGCGACAACGCACATTCAGGCGACCCTGAATCAACGGGAAAGGCGCAGTGAATCACGATGGCCGCTGACGAACAGAGGGGGAAGCCGGACTGGCACGATAACGAAAGCGGTGAAGAGCTCTTCGTGGAGCCCTCCCCAGATCACTTGGTCGCCTCGGCGGCAGGTAGTGCCCCAGTCCACGACCTAGGGAAGGCAACGACCGCCGCACGGCACTTTATCTTCGGGCAACCGATTTCTAATGCCGAAGAGGGCGAGGAGCGCCTCAGCAAGAAACTTGCACTACCAATCTTCTCCTCCGACGCGATCTCGTCCAGTGCCTATGCAAGCGAGGAGATCTTAATCGTGCTCGCTTCAGCGGGCGCCTCCTACCTGGCATTTGGTCCGGCTGTCGCGCTAGCCGTTGGTCTCCTCCTTGCAATCGTGGCGCTTAGCTACAGGCAGGTCTGCTTCGGGTTTCCCAAGGGTGGAGGCGCGTATGCCGTCGCCAAGAGCACGCTCGGCACGGGCCCCGCCCTCATTGCCGCTTCAAGCCTTGTCATTGATTACGTGCTTACTGCTGCGGTCAGCACTGCTGCAGGTATCGCCGCGATCACCTCTGCGGTTCCTGAGCTTTCGCCACTTCGAGTTGAACTTGCAATCGGGGCCCTCGCCCTCTTAGTACTCGCCAATCTTCGTGGCTTGCGTGAATCAGGAAAGTTGTTCGCGATTCCTACATACCTCTTCATCTTTGGTGCGCTCGCTGTCATTGGCGTCGGCCTGATTCGGATCGCGCTAGGAGATCCCGCAGTCACCTGGAGCCAGGGCGTCAAAGTGATCCCTCATGGCGATTTGCAGCTCATCTTGCCGTTCTTACTTCTAAAGGCGTTCGCCTATGGATCCGTCGCTTTGACTGGCACAGAGGCGATCTCCGATGGTGTCACCGCATTCAAAAAGCCTGAAGCTAAGAATGCTGCAAACACAATGACCATCATGTCTGTTCTTCTGGCAACGATCTTTTTCGGCATCTCGCTACTCGCATTTGCGTTTGGAAAGGTTCCACAAGATGTCGGTGGAGAAACCCTCATCTCACAAATTGCTCGAGCATCGTTTGGTGATGGGATTTTCTATGTCGTTTTTCAAATTGCGACAACTGGCATTCTGCTCTTGGCCGCCAACACCGGATTTAATGGCGGCCCACAACTTGCGCGCATCCTGGCTCGCGATGGATTCTTGCCGCGCCAGGTTGGACAGCGAAGTGACCGACTTGCGTATGCGGGCGGCATCCTGACAATTGCGGTGGGCGCGGTAGTCTTCCTTATTGCAACTGGCGCTCTCGTCACACTTTTAATTCCCGCGTATGCAATTGGTGTCTTTGTCGGTTTCACCATCAGCCAAACAGGCATGGTGGTCCATTGGCGGAAAGTTCGCGGCGACGATTGGCAAAAGAAAGCGCTACTAAACGGTATTGGAGCGACCGTCACCGGCGTTGTGCTCGTGATCATTTCCCTGGCAAAATTTGCGGTGGGCGGCTGGATCATCTTTGTCCTTGTTCCAGTCGTTGCGATCTTTATGACTCTGGTGCGCCGTCGCTACAATCTCCATGAACGGGAGCTCGCAATTAAGCCCAATCTAGTATTTGATGCGCCACATCGGCCACGAAGGATCATCGCGCCGTTTGGCGAGGTTAATCGCTCTACTGTTCGTGCTATTACCCTTGGTCGCATCCTTGAAGGCGCCACGGGCGAGCTGACTGCGGTTCGTGTCGTGTTTGACGCCGCGGAAGAGAAAGAGATTCGCGCTCGGTTTGAGAGCCTCTTCCCTGGCGTGCGGCTCGTTACAGTGGAGTCTCCATTCCGCGCCATCGTCGAGCCGATCTGCCACTATCTAGATGAGATCGAGGACGAAGATGCGCACCTCCCTCCTGAGCAGCGTCGCATCAATGTGGTGATGATTCCTGAGTACGCGGGCCGTCACTGGTGGGATCGCATCCTGCATAACGGAAATGGAAAGCGGCTCCGTGACACGCTCCTCGGTCGCCGCAACACGGTGATCCTTGACATCCCGTACCGCCGCGATCTCGAATAGCTCGCTGCCGCCCCAGCGGAACTCGGCCTCGGAGCGTTGCTACCCAAAACCACCCGGTGGCGGCTCGGTTACCAAACTGTGGATAAGTGTCTTGACAATGCTATTGGTAGGTTTGTAGGATAGGCGGGTGGTAAGGAACAAGGGGGCCGGAGTCGATCCTTCGCGGCCGGTGTACGTGATCAGCGTTGCCGCCAATATCGTCTCCGTTCACCCTCGCACCTTGCGGATCTACGAGGAGGAGGGGCTGATCTGCCCATCGCGCACCGAGACCAACATTCGCCTCTTCTCCGAAAACGACCTGCGCCGAATCCTCTGGATACGGCATCTAACGCAAGACTTCGGGGTCAACCTCGCCGGAATCAAGTTGCTCTTTGAACTAGAGGAGCGGCTCGGGGAGCGCATCTTGGAGCGACTGTATGAAGAGGGGCAAGAGCGGGGATCGAAGCACACGCCGCAGGCCGCGGCAGGAAGGGGGCGAGCATGAGCGAGCGACCAGAACGAGAGATCCAGGCAGACCTTGATGAGGAGCTCAACGAAGAGGAGCAGCTCGCCATTGACGAAGCGGTCGCGGCAAGCGATGACGATACGGTCGTGCCGCGCGGACGCGGTTCATTCCCCCTTGTTCCCCTGCGCGAGATTGTCATCTTCCCAGAGATGGTCGCGCCGCTAAAGGTTGGCCGTGACAAGAGTGTCGCCGCGATACGCGCTGCGGCCGCGGCGGGTGGCTGGATTGCCCTCGTCACTCAACGCGAACCTGAGCAGGAGGAGATCACCTCGGTCGAGCAGCTCCATGCTATGGGCACGCTCGCAAAGATCGCCCAGGTGGTGAATCTCCCAGACGGCACGCTGCGCGCTGTGGTTCAGGGTCAACGCCGACTCAAGGTGAAGTCGCTCGACACAACTGGGGCGGCACTCATGTTGAAGGGCACGATCGTCGAAGCCCCGGAGGTGACTGGGGTCGAGGTCGAGGCGCTGATGCGCAGCGTCCAAGCCCAGGTTGAAACGTACGTCACCTCTGGCGCACCGGTGCCGCCAGAAGCGGCAGTCGCCGCGAAAAACATCAGTGACCCAGGGCTGCTCGCCGACATGACCGCATACACGCCCGACATGACCACAGAGCAACGCCAAGAGTTGCTTGAGACTATTGATGTCATCGCGCGACTGAAGTACGTTGCATCATTCCTGTCGCGACAGATCGAGATCCTCGAGCTCAAGGGGAAGATTCAGTCTGACGTGCGTTCTGAGATGGACAAGAGTCAGCGAGAATACTTCCTGCGCGAACAGCTCAAAGCAATTCAGCGCGAACTCGGTGAGGAGGATCCTCAACAGGCAGAGGCGAATGAGCTGCGAGAAAAGGTTGAGGCCTCAGGAATGCCTGATGAGATCAAGGCGCGCGCGCTCAAGGAGCTTGATCGCATGAGCCGAATCCCCTCTGCGTCCCCAGAGGTCGGTGTTATTCGCACGTACGTAGATTGGTTGATCTCAATGCCGTGGAACGTCTCAACTGAAGACCGCATTGAGATCAAGGAGGCTGCCAAGGTTCTCGCCGACGATCACTACGGCCTTGAGAAGGTTAAGGAGCGCATCCTTGAATATCTCGCCGTTCGTAAGTTGGCGCCACAGGTGAAGAGCCCGATCCTCTGCTTTGCCGGGCCTCCAGGGGTTGGTAAGACCTCACTCGGTAAATCCATCGCTCGTGCGATGGGTCGAAAGTTCGTGCGCATGAGCCTTGGTGGTCTCCACGACGAGGCGGAGATTCGCGGTCACCGACGCACCTACATTGGTGCGCTCCCGGGCCGCATCGCACAGGGGATCAAGCAGGCGGGCACGAAGAATCCGGTCTTCATGCTTGACGAGATCGACAAGCTTGGCGCCGACTTCCGCGGGGATCCGTCGTCAGCGCGAGGCACAGGCGGTCGTTCCCGACGAGACGCTCGTGCACCTGATTCGTCACTACACGCGCGAGGCGGGCGTGCGCAATGCGGAGCGAGAGATCGCCACCGTGATGCGAAAGTTGGCACGCGCTGTTGCCGAGAAGAAGGGCCGCAAGCCAGAGGTTGATGCGAAGCGTTTGGCCACCTGGCTCGGGCCAGAGCGACACGAATACGGAGAGATGGATAACGACGATCAGATCGGCTCAGCGACCGGCCTCGTCGTGACGCCTGTCGGCGGCGATGTTGTGGCGGTCGAAGTTGGCGTCATGGAGGGTCGCGAGGAGTTGATCCTCACGGGCCAACTTGGCGACGTGATGAAGGAGTCGGCACGCGCGGCGCTCACCTGGATCAAGGCGCACGGAGCGGAGCTCGGCATCGCACCTGAGCGCTTTGAGAAGTCTGGCCTGCACATTCACGTGCCAGCGGGCGCAATCCCGAAGGATGGCCCTTCGGCGGGCGTGACGATGGCGACGGCGATCGTGTCCGCGCTCACCGGCATCCCAGTTCGTAAAGAGGTGGCGATGACCGGCGAGATCACCCTTCGCGGTCGTGTGCTGCCGATCGGCGGACTCAAGAGTAAGGCGCTGGCGGCACACGCCTCTGGCGCGCGCGTGGTGCTGATCCCAAAGAAGAACGAGAAGGATCTACCCGAGATCCCAGAAGAGATCCGCAAGTCACTGAAGATCATCCCGGTGGAGACGATCGGCCAGGTTCTGGAGCATGCGCTGCGACGTAAGCCGAAGCCGCTCCCCACCAATCACGGGGCGGCGCGAACCCCGCGGATCCCCGTCCGCGCCCAGGGCGCCACGGGTCGGCCGAGCTGACCTGTTGCGTTGATCAACCGACTCGCAGATCGCATTGAGGAGGCGCTCCGCCGTGATGCGGCGGGGCGCCTCCCAGCACTCCCCCTGCCGCTTCCGGTGGAACTCACTCCGCTCCGCCTACCGAGCCTGGACCCTGTTGACCTAGATCCACCCGTGGGTGCCAATCCACGCGTTGCGGTGGTAACCGCCCTCCTCGTACCGCCTCTCGCTCTGGGGAGCTGCAGCCCAACTGGGGGTGGCGAGAGCGTTGACCCACATCCATTCGACTGCCAGGTGCTGCTGATTAGGCGGGCGGAGCGCGGCCGACACGGCGGGCAGATCGCCCTTCCGGGTGGCGAACTCGAGGGGAGCGAAACACCACACGAGACGGCAATCCGAGAACTTCATGAGGAGCTCGGATTTCACGCTGCTGACCCAGAGCACGACATTCGCTTTGTAGGATCGCTTGATCCCGCCTATGTGCCCGCAAGTAACTTCCTCGTTCAGGTACTCGTTGCCGTTGCGCCACAAACACCACAGATCACACCCGATCCCCGCGAAGTCGCCGAGACGCTCGGCGCTGAGCTCGGGCTCTTTGATCCGCGGCACGACATGCGCGTTATCGAGGCAGAAGAGCAGGGGCAACTACTTCGTTATGGCGTCGTTCCGGTCCCAGGAGAGCGTCGAGTGTGGGGGCTCACAGCACGGCTCCTCTGTGAGCTGGCGTCGAGACTAGCGCAGGCGTAGCCTGCTATACGCTGCGGCGGCGTGGTCCTGGTGGCGCCGGGATCTCTGACCTGAAGCCAGAGGGAAGGGCTCCCATCTCAGCGAGACGTCGAATCACGAAACCGTAGTATTCATCAACCGATGCGCCAACGCGATCCCAGGTAAACAGTTCCGAACGCTCGACGCCTGCGGTGCTCAATCGCTCCTTCAATTCGGTGTCATGAATCACGCGCGTCAGCGCCTCGGCTAATGCATCCGAGTCGGCGGGTGGAACGAGAATGCCATCTCGCTCGCGACGAACTACAGCTCGATATCCGTGGATATCAGAGCAGATCACAGGAGCGCCAGCAGACATCGCTTCGAGGAGGACGATCCCAAATGATTCGCGTCCCGTTGCCGGTGAAACAAACACGTCGGCGGTCTTGAAGAGTTGCGCCTTCTCAGAATCGCTCACCCGTCCAAGGAACTCAATGTCGTTGAGTTGCCGTGTCAGCACATACCGTCGGGCCTCACGCTCACCTGGCCCAGTGCCCACGATCAGCAGTCGAACCTGTTCACCGCCGACCTGCATCTTGCGGATCGCACGTAAGAGGTGGATCAGTCCCTTTCGCGGCTCCATGCGTCCAACAAAGAGCACGTTTGGAATGCCGTCACGATAGCGTGCAATTGGCACGGCGTTGCGGTAACGCGTTGGCTCCACCCCGTTCGGAACGATCTTGTATTCACCGGGGAAATATCGACTAATGAAGTGGCGTGCGGCGGGGCTCACCGCAATTCGTCCGTGCAGACGAAGGGCGTAATCACCCATCACACGACGGCCAAACTCATAACTGAGCGAGAGCCCGCCAAAAGCATGGAAGGTCCCAATATTGACCGAAGTGGAGAGGTTCAACAGCACCAAGCTAAGAAATGGCACGAATGGCTCATGGAAATGCAGCACGTCAAAACGTTCGCGCTCGAGTAGTTCTCGAACCTGTCTTAGATAGGTCGGGCTCAGGGTGATTGTTCCCATTGAACCATTGAACGGAACGCTGAATCCTTTTCCAATGCGAATCACGTCGCCTTCCGAGGCCTTTTGTAAGCCGTGACTGCTCGTGATGATTCGAACGTCGTGACCGCGTGCGCGGAGGACTCGATAGAGACTACCGACATGATCGTTAACGCCTCCAGGCATCGGGTAGACGTAAGGAGTGACTAGGCCGATCTTCATTTGTGTCGAAGTGGTCGTTTATGGCTGCCGGGGTAACCGAGGTCGCGCCCGTGTCGTTCGCCGCCGAATGTCCAAACTGGGCGGGTGACACCCCGCAGGTCTTGCCCGAGACCGATAAGGTTACGCAGCATCTGTCGGGCAAAGATGGCTGGACTCTCTAGAAGCGTATGGTCTTCGCCACGACCGGGCCTGACCGTCCCCGAAGTAATCGCGCGGCGCAGCGCCGTGGCAGTTCGGCCAGGGAAGGTGGTGTACACGCGCCCGATCGCCTCAAGAACATGAGCGTCCGACGAGCCAACCCCCGGAAGTCCGAGCTCCTTCGCGAGGCGTTGGACCCGTGCACGTGGAAGGGTGCCGAAGATCGTGGGGTTGAATACCTCGAGCGCGTCTGGTCGACAGGCCGGGTCGCGATCGGTGGACACCGCTCGCAACGTCCCTGCCTGAGCGCAGAGGGGGTGTGGGAAGAGTGGGTGGGCGGGGATCGCGATCCCACCCTGTTCGTGGATCTCGGCGATGGTCCGGCGCATCGATCGGAGTGGTCGCACACGCTCTTCAAGGAAGAGTCCGAGCAGGTGCCCCTGCAGCGTTGAGATCTCTTCGCCAATGATGACCTGCACGCGGAGGTTGGCTCTCACCGCCATCGCTTGAGCCGCCTTAGCTGCGTCGATGCGGTCGTGATCGGTAATGGCGATGACATCGAGCCCCACCTCTTCGGCGCGCGCCAGCACTTGGGCCACACCTGCTGTGCCGTCAGAGGCCATGGTGTGAATATGGAGATCAGCTCTCCCCTGCACCCCTGTCATCCGCTGTCTCGTTGAGCTCATGCGTGTGAATCGTCCCAGATTGGATAGAAGAGCGTCCACCACTGCTCTGGCGCCTTCGCAATGA
>RGCW01000017.1 GCA_009919005.1 Candidatus Aquidulcis sp.
CTAGACTGGAGTTGGCACTCAGCATCTGCCGAGTGCCAAGAAACGAGGTGGCTATGGTTCGACGACAGCGACGTACGGGACTACTAGACGACCGCGCCCGCATCATCCTCGCCGCCCTCGTTGAGGAGCACATTCGAACGGCCACCCCCGTCGGCTCGATCGCCCTCTCCGACGGGTACGACCTTGGCGTCTCGCCCGCCACTGTGCGGGGGGTCCTCGTGGAACTCGAAGAGCTCGGCTTGCTGATGCAGCCACACACCTCCGCTGGTCGCATCCCGACCGACCTCGGCTATCGCACCTATGCCGTGGAGATCGCCACCCCCGATGAGGTAGCCCCCGTCGACCAACTAATGATCCGGCACCAGTTCGGCCAGGCCGAAGGGGGAGCCGATCAGTGGTTCCGCATCGCCGCCACCACGCTGGCGAGCTCTTCGCGCGCGGCGGGGATCGCCACTCCCATGCGCCCGACCTCGGCCCAGCTGCGGCACGTTGACCTAGTGCGCACCGCCGATCGCCTCGCCACCCTGATCGCCGTGATCAGCGACGGGAGCGTGCGCCCAACTCTGATGCCGCTCCCTGAGGGAGCCGACCAAGATGCCCTCTCCGCCGTGGCAAGCAGGCTGAACGCAACCGTGCTCGACAAGAGTGCTGCGCAGCTTGCCGCCGCCGCAACGAGCCTCCCCGAGTCGCTGCCGAACCGCGCCATCGTGCGGACGGTGCTCGAGCGCACCAGCCGCCTCCTCGCCGAGATTGACGATGCGGCGGTCGAACAGGTCTATAGCGACGGCCTTCTTAATGTGATGGAGGCCCCCGAATTCGCCGAGAGTTCCCGGGTGCGCAACGTCTTCACCGCCCTCGAGGGGCGTGGCTACCTTGGCAATCTTGTGCAGGAGGTGTCGCAAGGAGGTGAGGTGCGTCTCTTCATTGGCACTGAGAACGCGCCGGTGGAGATGCACGGCGTCTCCCTCATCCTTGCCCCCTACGGAGTGCCCGGCCAAGCGCTCGGCGTCGTGGGGGTCCTAGGGCCAACACGCATGCCCTACCCGCGTGCCGTTGGTTCCGTGCAGTTCGTCGCCAACCTTCTCTCGGAGCTTGTGACCCGCTTTCACCGCGCCTAGCTTCCGCGCCTAGCTACGACCCGAAACGGCTCCAGCAACCCACACCGCTTGACTCGTGCCGCCCCGAGGCGTATTCTCCCGTCAGCGAGTTAGCACTCTTAACCTTTGAGTGCTAACTTACGCACGAGAGCCATCCGATATGGGGGCTCCTGAGCACGACAGGGGGCAGGTATGACCCAGCCGACAACGGAGTCTGAGGTGACGGAGCAGGTGGCGCCTGAGCTCGATCCGCTCGCCGCTGCCCTGTTGGAGCGTGACGAGCAGATCGCAGCGCACCAGCGCACCGCCGCCGACTTTGCCAACTTCCGCCGACGCACGGCAGAGGAGCGGGAGCGTGAAGCCGGCCTGGCGAGCGAGGCCCTCCTCACCAAGGCGCTGGCAGTCGCGGACGACATGGAGCGTGCTCTCGCGGCGGTGCCTGTCGCGTTAACGAGTGAACCGTGGGTGGAGGGAGTTGCCGCGATTAATCGCAAGCTCCTCGCCCTCCTCGAAAGTGAGGGGGTCACCCCATTTGAATCGGTCGGCAAGGCGTTTGATCCCCGGGAACACGAGGCGATCGCCCAGGTTCCCGACAGTGGCAAGCCAGCCGGCGAGGTTGTTGCGGAGCATCGAAAGGGGTGGCGGATTCGTGACCGAATCCTGCGACCTGCGGTGGTGAGCGTGGCGAACGATTAAAGGAGCGACCGCTCCAAATTAGCGTGGAATTTTTGGTAAGCACTTGGTAGTTAAAAAGGAGAAAAAGATGGGAAAGATTATTGGAATCGATCTAGGAACGACGAATAGCGTTGTTGCCGCCATGGTTGGCGGTGAGCCGACCGTCATCAGCTCCGCTGAGGGCGGCCGAACCGTTCCATCTGTTGTGGGATTTGGCAAGAGCGGTGAGCGACTTGTTGGCCAGTTGGCAAAGCGCCAAGCGGTCACGAATCCGAAGAACACCGTCTTTAGCATCAAGCGCTTTATGGGTCGACGTTTTGACGACGCCGAGTCCGTGAAGACGAAGGGCCTCGTTCCATATGTTGTTGAGAAGGACTCTGGAAGTGATGGCGTAAAGGTCAAGGTTGATGGTGGATCCTATTCGCCACAAGAGGTCTCAGCCATGATTCTGCAGAAGCTCAAGGCCGATGCAGAGGCGTTCCTCGGCGAGAAGATCACCGAGGCGGTGATCACGGTGCCGGCCTATTTCGACGACACGCAGCGACAGGCAACAAAGGATGCCGGTCGCATTGCGGGCCTTGATGTGAAGCGCATCATCAACGAGCCGACCGCTGCCGCGTTGGCATACGGTCTCGACAAGAAGAAGGAAGAGAAGATCGCCGTGTACGACCTTGGTGGCGGCACGTTCGACATCTCGATCCTGGAGCTTGGCGACGGCGTCTTTGAGGTGAAGTCGTCGAACGGCGACACGCACCTTGGTGGCGACGACTTTGACCAGCGCATCATCGACTGGCTCCTAGCCGAGTTCAAGAAGGACCAGGGGATTGACCTGTCGAAGGATCAGCAGGCCCTTCAGCGCCTCAAGGAGGCGGCGGAGAAGGCCAAGATCGAGCTCTCCGGCACGGGCCAGACCGAGATCAACCTGCCGTACATCACGGCGGATGCGACCGGTCCGAAGCACGTGGTGGTGACCCTGACCCGAGCGAAGCTCGAGGCCCTGGTCGCCGACCTGATCGAGAAGACGAAGGCCCCAGTGCTCGCCGCCCTCAAGGATGCGGGTCTGAAGCCGACCGAGATCGATGAGGTCGTCCTCGTCGGCGGCATGACGCGCATGCCGGCCGTTGTCGAGGCGGTCAAGGCGCTCTTCGGCGGCAAGGAGCCGTCGAAGGGTGTAAACCCTGACGAAGTGGTCGCTATCGGCGCGGCGATCCAGGGCGGCGTCCTCGCGGGCGACGTCAAGGATGTGCTGCTGCTCGACGTGACGCCGCTCTCGCTCGGCATTGAGACGTTGGGTGGCGTGATGACGAAGCTCATCGAGCGCAACACGACGATCCCAACGTCGAAGAGCCAGACCTTCTCGACGGCCTCCGACAACCAGCCGCAGGTGGAGATCCACGTGTTGCAGGGTGAGCGCGAGTTTGCTGCCGATAACAAGACGCTCGGCAAGTTCATCCTCTCCGGGATCCCTGCCGCACCGCGTGGCGTGCCACAGATCGAGGTGACGTTCGACATCGACGCGAACGGCATTCTTGATGTGAAGGCGAAGGACCGCGCGACAGGGAAGGAGCAGCAGGTGCGCATCACCGGCAGCTCAATGCTTGGCAAGGATGATGTTGATCGCATGGTGCGCGAGGCGAAAGAGCACGAGGCGGAAGACAAGGCGCGCCGCGAGGCGGTCGACTTCCGCAATCAGACCGAGGCACTCGCATTCCAAGCAGAGAAGACGCTGTCGGAGCTTGGTGACAAGGTCGACGCGGCGAAGAAGTCCGAGGCCGAGGGGCTCATCGGCGAGGTCCGCGAGGCTCTCAAGGGTGAAGACCAGGCGCTCCTGAAGGAGAAGGGCGAGGCGCTCGCGCGACTCATGACGGAGATCGGCACCGCTGCCTACCAGCAGAGCCAGGCGGAGGGCGCAAACGGCGCCGAGAGTGGCGAGCCAACCCCGGCGAGCGAGGAGACGATCGAGGGCGAAGCGAAGGAGGTCTAACCTAGGGGTATGACCAACTCCGCTGCTGAACCTACTGCGCTGATCCGCGCCCGAGGCCTGACGAAGGCCTTCGGGGCGCGGACAGCCGTTGCTGGCATCGACTTCGATGTGCGCGACGGCGAGTTCTTCGGCTTCCTTGGGCCCAACGGCGCGGGGAAGACGACGACGATGCGCATGATCGCGGGCGTCTCGCCACGCACCTCGGGAACGCTCGAGATCTTCGGCGAGGACCCCGACCTCCACGGTTCAGCCATTCGCGGACGCATCGGGGTGGTGCACCAGCAGGAGACGCTCGATATGGAGTTGAGCGTCCGCGAAAATCTACTCGTCTTCGGTCGCTTCTTCGGCATGGATCGCGCCAGCATCGCGAGCCGCGCCGACGAGCTCCTTGAGTTGTTCCAACTCAGCGATCGCGCGAAGGATCAGGTGGAGCCGCTCTCGGGTGGCATGAAGCGGCGACTTTCGATCGCTCGTTCGCTGATCGCGACCCCACGCATTCTCATGCTTGACGAGCCAACGACCGGGCTTGATCCCCAAGCACGACACCTCTTATGGGATGCGCTGCAACGACTCAAACGTGGCGGCACAACAATCGTTTTGACAACGCACTACATGGATGAGGCGGAGCAACTCTGCGATCGCCTTGTCGTCATGGACCAGGCGAAGATTGTGGCCGAAGGTTCTCCGCGCCAACTCATTTCCGAACATGCATCGCGAGAGGTGCTGGAGTTGCGCTTCCCCAACGGAACAGACTCCATTGATGCCGCGATCCTTGACGGGATTGGCGACCGTTATGAGCGACTTGCCGAACGCGTCATCATTGGTTGCGAAAATGGCGAGGCGGCCCACGCGCGGGCGCTCGCGCATGGCCTCAACCCTGAGAGTTGGCTTGTTCGGCGATCAAGCTTGGAAGACGTCTTCCTTCGACTCACCGGTAGGAGTCTTGACGAGTGAGTGCCGCACAAAGTGCTGCGCCGGCGCGTTCGCTCAGTCGCCTTGCGGCGATTCGCGAGGCGGCACCCCATCCAACCCGATGGCGGCACGTCGTGGGCTACATGCTCGCCGTCTATCGCCGCGAGTGGCAGGGTTCGGTCTTCTCGGCGTTCATTGAGCCGCTGATCGTGCTGGCGGGGCTCGGCATTGGATTAGGAGTTCTGGTTGGCGACAAGGCGGCGGCGATCACCGGTGGAGTCAGTTACGTTGCGTACATCGCCCCCGCGCTGATGGCGAGTTCAGCAATGAACCTCGGCGCAGGAGAGGCGGCGTGGCCGATCCTTGCCCGAGTTGCCTGGGTGCGCATCTATCACGCGATCATCGCAACGCCGCTGAATGCCGCCGACGTGATGGTGGGGGCGATCGCCTTCATCGTTGGCAAGGTTGCCTTCGCGGCCACGTTCTTCGCCGCGGTCTTACTCATCACGGGCATCACGACGAGTCCTGGTGGGGCGGTGGGGATGATCGCGGTCTCGATCCTGACCGCCTTCGCCTTTGCCGCTCCAATCGTGGCCTTCTCGGTGACCCAGAAGACCGATCAGGGCTTCGCCTTCATCTTCCGTCTGATCATCACGCCGCTAGCCTTCTTCTCGGGCACCTACTTCCCAATTGAGAACTTGCCCGGACCGGCGCAGCTCCTCTCGTGGTGCACGCCGCTCGCACACGCGGTCGCCCTGAGTCGCTCCTTCGCACTTGGAACCCCGTTGACGCTCGGCTGGCTGCACATCCTGGCGCTGCTCCTCTGGGGTCTCTGTGGAACCGTCGCAGCGATCTATCTCTTCCGTCGGAGGATGTTGAAGTGATCGCCAGTTTCGCCCCTCGCGCCTTTAGCGTCTTTGAGCGAAACGTCTTCGTCTATCGACGGCAGTGGCTGATGATCGTGACGGGATTCTTTGAGCCACTCTTCTTCCTGCTCGGGATCGGCTACGGCGTTGGTGGGGTGATCGGCACGATCCCCTATGCGGGGAGCGATGTGCCGTATGCCGCCTTTGTTGCGCCGGCGCTACTCGCAAGTGCCGCGATGAACGGTGCCATCTTTGATTCGACCTTCAACATCTTCTATAAGTTGAAATACGCCAAGGTCTACGACGCGATCCTCTCAACTCCCGTCGGCGTGGGTGACCTCGCCGTGGGCGAGTTGCTCTGGTCAAACCTTCGTGGCGTGATCTATGCAACGGCCTTCTTGGTGGTGATGCTTGCCTTCGGGTTGGTCCATTCGCCCCTGGCGCTCCTTGCGCCGCTCGCCGTCATCTTCATCGGGTTCTCGTTTGGCGCCGCCGGCTTTGCCATTACGACCCATCTGCGCAGCTGGAAAGATTTTGATTTCCTCTTCATCTTGTTGACTCCACTCTTCCTCTTCTCCGCCACCTTCTATCCCGTTGAGATTTATCCAGGGGCGCTCCGCGCCATCGTGGAGCTCTCGCCGCTGACGCGCGGCACGCACCTCGTCCGCTCCCTCTGCTTTGGCAACCTCAACCTGTTGATGCTTGTTGACGTTGCCTATCTCTCGGCGATTAGCCTTATCGGCTATCGACACGCAGTGCGCCGGCTCGGCGCTCTGTTGCTGAAGTAGGCGCACCATGGCACGAGATTTCTACGCGATCCTCGGAGTCCCCAAGAGTGCGAGCGCCGATGACATCAAGAAGGCGTTTCGCAAGGCGGCGCAGAAGTATCACCCTGACGTCTCCAAGGCTCCTGATTCTGCGGTGAAATTCAAAGAGATCAATGACGCGTACCAGGTGCTCTCTGATCCTGGACAGCGCGCGCGCTACGACCAGTTCGGCGAGGCTGGAGTTGGCGGCGGAGCGGGTGGACCAGGCCCAGGTGCTGGCGGTTTCCCAGGCGGATTCCCTGGCGGCTTCTCCGGCGGCTTCCAGGGGGGTTTCAGCGGCGGCGGCATTGAAGATCTCTTTGAGGGATTTTTCGGCGGCGGCGGGCGTAGTGCACGGCGGAGTGGCCCACCCCCAGGCGACGATCTGCGTTACGACCTGCGCGTCGAGTTCAGCGAATCGATTCGTGGTGGAACCCGAGACCTTGATCTAACGATGAAGGTCGTTTGCGACGGCTGCTCTGGGAGTGGCGCGGCAAAGGGTTCGGGCACGAAGGAGTGTGATGGGTGCGGCGGGCGAGGCTCAGTGCGAACCGTGCGCCAGACCATGCTGGGTCAGATGGCGGTTGAGGCGCCATGTGCCAAGTGCAGCGGCGAGGGTCGAATCATCGAGAAACAGTGCCCGACCTGTCGTGGTGAGGGGCGACTCAACGGCTCCAAGCGACTCCATGTTGAGATTCCACCTGGCGTTGATGACGGAACACAGATTCGACTCAGTGGGCAGGGAGAGCCTGGCCGCCGCGGCGGCCCAGCGGGAAATCTGTACGTTGTGATTGAGGTGAAAGAGCATCCGCAGCTCGTGCGTGACGGGATCAATCTCAGCACCGAGATTCCGCTCTCAATCTCGCAAGCAGCCCTGGGGGCACGCGTGGTGGTGCCAACGGCCGAGGGCGAAGAGGAGATCGAGATCAGGCCAGGGACGCAACCGAATGATGTGATACGGCTAAAGGGGCGCGGCGCACCGAATGTCCGCCGACCCACGCAGCGCGGCGATCTTCTGGTCCACATCGCAATAGAGGTTCCAACGAAGCTGTCGCGCGATCAACGAAAAGCCCTTGAGCAGTTTGCCAAGGCGAGTGGCGAGGAACACCGCTGAGCACCGACGGCTGGCTTGAGCTCAGCGTCGAGTGCGATCCCGAAGCGGCTGAGGCGATCAGCGAACGACTCGGTCGACTGGCCCCGTCAGGCACCAGCGCTGAGCCCGCCGCACCACCACGCGTCGACGGTGATGCACTTGGGCCCATCTACGACCCGACTGCACCGGTGCGCGTTCGCGCCTGGCTCCCTGACACCGTCGCTCACCGCGCTGCCGCCGAGGCCCTTGCCGCGGAGTTGGCGCGGTTCGCCGCTTTCTCGAGTGGTGGCGTCGGCTTGCGTGGGATTGGACCATTGAACGTGCGATCGATTCCATCCGAAGAGTGGGCAACCAGCTGGCGCACTGAGTTTCCGATCGTGCGCGTCGGCAGGATCGTTATTCGCCCTCCGTGGCGTGAGCATGTCGCCGCCGCAGACGACGCGGTGGTGACGATTGATCCGGGGCAGGCCTTTGGGACGGGGTTGCACCCGACGACACGACTTGCTCTGATGGGCCTCGAGCGGTGGAGCAGTGCCGGGACCCTTCGCGCACTCCCAAGCGACAGCCCAGGGCTACTTGACGTCGGTACGGGGAGCGGCATTCTGCTCCTCTCCGCAATTGCTCTCGGCGCATCGCATGGCACCGGCATTGATATCGACCCGCTGGCGGTAGCTGCGGCGAACCAGAACGCAGAGCGCAACAACGTGTCGGCCCACGTCACCATTAGAGCGGGCTCCCTTCCGATCGGCGAGCCAGCACCACTCATTGTGGCAAACCTGGTCGCCTCGTTGCTCATTGAACTCGCCCCACAACTCGTTGCGGCGCTCGCTCCAGGCGGTCAGCTGCTCGTGAGCGGCATGTTCATCTCGCGCGCAGATGAGGCAATCGCCGCGCTGGCGTCAGCTGGCCTGAACCTCGAAGCTCGCTGGGAGGAGGGGGAGTGGGTCGCCGCCGAATTCAGCGACGGTCGCGCTACACTCGCTACATGAGCGACTGTCTCTTCTGCAAGATTATCGCGGGCGAGATCCCGAGCACACAGCGTCACAACTCTGATCTCGCGATTGCGTTTGACGACATTGCGCCACAGGCGCCGCTTCATGTCTTGATCGTGCCACGCGAACACATTGGTTCCGCCGCTGACCTGCGTGACACGCCAGCCCACGGTGCGCTGCTCGCACGCATGCACCAGGTAGCGCAAAAGATTGCCATCGAGGCTGGCTATGCCGACCGCGGCTGGCGCTTGGTGAGCAACGTTGGCGATGAGGGTGGGCAGGCAATCGAGCATCTTCACTATCACCTTCTCGCGGGGCGGCAGCTGACCTGGCCACCAGGATGAGCCAGGCGACGACTCCACGAAAGCGTCGCTTCCCCGTTGGCACGGTGATCGTGTTGGTTGGCGGCATGGCGCTCTTTAGTTTCTTGTCGGGTGGACCGGTCGTCCCCGATCCGCAAGGCCCCGCGGCTTCCGCGGCGCCGACGGCACGTAGCTCTGCCGAGGCGGCGCAGGCGGAGCAACTTCTCACCTCCGTCGTAACCGCGGCGGGGTTCGGCCCCGTGATCAACGGTGCCGATGTTCGGCCACCCCTCCCCCCAGAGATGAGCGAACTCCCTCGAACGGTGGTCCGCGCCGCAACGGGTCGTGACCCGAATGGCATCCCGCTCGTCGCCCTCTCGTTCGCCGATGCGGCTGCCGCGCGAGCGGCCGCTCCGCGCCTGGCCGCCTACCTAGTCGCCCCCGTCAACCTCGTGCTCGTGCCACCAGATGCTCGGTTCAACCTCTTTCAGTCGGGGAGCCTTCTTGTGATCTTGCAGCGCACCCCATCGGCTGACCTCGATTCTGAGGCGGCCAACACCCTGCTGATGACGCTGCAGGGGATGCTGGAAGAGGTGCCGCTCACTCGGTGAATCGCCCTGGCGCGGGGGATCGGCTATCCTCCTCCCCTTAGGAGGTGCCACTTGGCAGAAGTACGTATCGGCGAGAACGAGTCATTTGAGGCTGCGCTTCGCCGTTTCAATAAGAAGGTCCAGCAGGCCGGCATCTTGGCCGAGGCGCGTCGCCGCGAGGCGTTCGAGAACGCTGCCGAGAAGAAGAAGCGCAAGGACGCCAAGCGCAAGAAGCCGATGGGCGGCGCACCCCGCGGGATCTAGCCCCACGGCGCGCCCCAGTGCGGCCGGGCCGCCAGAGAGGAGCAGCGCATGTCGCTTCGCGATCAACTCAAAGATGATGTCTCGACCGCCATGCGGTCGGGCGAAACGCTTCGTCGCGACACGCTCCGTATGGCCCTCTCCGCACTCGCACTCGTCGAGAAGGAGCTGAAGCGCGAGGCTACCGACGACGAGGTCCTCGGGGTCATCGTCAAGGCGGTCAAGACGCGTAAAGAGTCCGTCGACGCCTACACGGCGGCGAATCGCGCCGATCTGGCCGCCGCAGAAGCGGCCGAGATCGCGGTCCTCTCCGCCTACCTGCCAGAGCAGTTGAGCGATGCCGATATCGACGCGCTGATTGCCGAGGCGATCAGCGCCACCGGTGCAACCTCGGCAAAGGAGATGGGGAAGGTCATGGGCTGGCTCGGACCGAAGACCAAGGGCCGCGTGGATGGAAAGGTCCTTTCGGGGAAGGTCACCGCGGCGCTCGCCGCACGCGGATGAGGCGCAGCGCCGGGCCACGCGCGCGCATCGTGCGCCGCAGGCGCGGCGGCATCAGTGTTAGTGCCACAGAGTTGAGTGCCCTGGTTGAACGCGCATTGCGCGACGCGGGCGCGCCAACGAATGGCGAAGCGGTCGTCACACTTGTTGATGACCAAGAGATCACGGAGCTCAATGAGATGCAGATGAAGCAACGAGGCCCGACGGATGTCTTGAGCTTTCCGCTCCTGGAGCCAACGGCATACCCAGCTCGCCCAGGAACCGTACGCCGTGCGGCACACAAGGTCGCTTCGCCACAAGCGTCGGGAGGGGTGATCCCGCTCGGTGACATCATCATCAGCATTGATCGCGCCCTGACGCAGGCCCGTGATGGACGCGGCGGGAGCGACGGGGCCTCGAGCCTGACACCCGCAGATGAGTTGCGACTCCTGGCCGTTCATGGCGCACTCCACCTTTGCGGTTGGGATCATCGCTCGACTCGTGCCCGTACTGCGATGTGGGCCGAGCAGGAGCGCATCCTGCGTGCCCATCGTCGCGCGATGAGGGCACGCGCATGAGCCACGAGCGTCGATTGATCGTCGGGCTGGGCAACCCAGGAGAAAAGTATCGTCAGACCCGCCACAACATTGCCTGGCTCGTGCTTGACGCGTTTGCAGATCGTGTGAATTGGCGTGGTGGCGGCAAGCGGCGTGATGCTGCAATGGTGCATGCCGGTCGAGTGCTCGGCCTTGACCTGGTGATGGCAAAGCCCGATACGTTTATGAACGAGTCGGGGATTGCCGTTCGCAAGTTGCTCGCCGCGGAGCGGGTGCCACTCTCCGCGCTCCTTATCGTGGTTGATGACTTCAGCCTCCCCTTTGGCACGCTGCGATTTCGCGAGGGTGGGAGTGCGGGCGGTCATAACGGACTCACCTCGATTTCGGACGAACTCGGTACCGACAAGTACCCGCGCTTGAAGATCGGCATCGGCGATCCACGACAGTCGGGTACCGCCGAGCAGCATGTGCTCGGTGAGTTTTCGGCAGCTGAGCACCGTCGGATTCCAGAGATCGCCGTTGCCGCTGGCGAGGCCATTGAGCTCTGGGCACGCAGCGGCTTGAACAAGGCGGCCACCGCATTCAATGGTTGGTCGCTCCCCGAGCCAGCAGCTGGTAGTGCCGCTGACCCAGCGAACCTCCCAAAGGCTGGTGAGGTTGATGGTCCCGCAGGTGCTGATGGCATTCGCAGGACGCTCCACGGGTGGCGAAAGATCCTTGGTCGCGACAAGGCCGATCGCCAAGGGTGAACCGCCACACCCCGTCACTCGCACCACTCCTCGACACCCTTCGCACCGCAGCACCGTTCAGCGCCCTCACGCAACAACTCACCAGTCGGGACGCTTCGCTGATCCACGTTCCACATGCGGCAAAGGCCGAGCTCGGTGCGGCGCTCGCTGTCGATCGGCGAATCGTATGGGTAACGCGTGACCCCGAGGTAGCTGAACGGGTCGCGGACTCACTGCGCTCGTGGTTCCATGATCCAACGCATGTTGTGTTGCTTGAGCCGCGCAGCGCTCTTCCCTATGAGCGCGGTGAGCTGGTTATCGATGAATCAGCCGGTCGAGTCGCGACGCTCGCTGCATGGCATGAGGGGAGCCCGCGCATCCTTGTGACCTCCCTGTTGGCGCTGGCGCAGCCCACGATCTCGCGAGGTGACCTTCGCACCGAAACACTGGTGTTGAGGGCCGGTGACCGTCTCCCACTTGAGGTGGTGACCGCTCGCGCGCTCGCCTTGGGGTACGAGGCAGTCTCGCTTGTGGGTGGCCGCGGCGAGATCGCGCGGCGCGGTGGCATCGTGGATCTCTTCCCCGCGGGAGAGACGTCGCCACTTCGTATTGAGTGGTTTGGCGATGAGGTCGAGAGCATCCGCCGGATTGATCCCGCGGATCAGCGCAGCCGTGAGGCGGTGCCCTTGGTGCAGCTCCTTCCCGCGAGTGAGTTTCCTCTTGATGCGACGCATGTTGCGGCGGCGCGGGCTGCCGCCGAGAGACTCCTTCGCGCGGGGGGTGAGACGGAGTTGCCAGCACGACTCGCTGAGGACCTGGCGCGATGGGAGGCCGGACTCGTCGCTCGCAACCAGGCCGAGCGAGGTGACGGACTCGAACTCTGGTCGATGCTGCTGACAGCGGAGCGAGCATACGATCAGATCGGCGACGCGCTTGTGGTTCTTGATGAGCCTAGTGACCTGCGCCAGACCGCCGAGACCCTTGCACGGCAGGCCGAAGAGCGTGCCGATGTGCTTCGCACGACTCGACTCATTCCCGCTGCATGGCCGTCGCCGATCCCCGAGGCAGGCGCGCTGATCGAGTCGCTTGCGACGGCTGGAGAGCGTCGACTTGCCCTTACCTGGAGCTCCGACGCAACGTCGATGCTCCACGTCGCTGGCGATGACACCTTTGGATGGCACGACCCAGTGGTGCCAAGCGGGAGGGCTCGTGCGCTCACTGAGGGGCTTGGTTCGTGGCGCCGTGATGGAGCGCGCGTCCTGATCATCTCTGAACAGGCGGCGCGTATCGCGGAGTTGATTACCGAGGGTGGGGAGCGTGCGGTAGTCAGTGATGGGCTCTTGGCGAATCCGAAGCCTGGCTCACTCACGATCATGGCTGGCGGCCTTGATGGTGGTTTCCAGGGCGGTGTCGATCGATTGACGGTCATCACCGATCGCGAACTGTTTGGAGCGACGCGCGTTCGTCGACCGGTTGTGCATCGTCGGGGCATTACGCGCGAAGCGGCGGAGCGACTCACCCCAGGCGACTACCTCGTGCACGTGGATCACGGAGTCGGTCGGTTCGTGAGCATGGTGCGTCGCGGCGGTGACAGCGATCAGCGCGACTACCTTGAGATCGCGTACGGCGGCACCGACACGGTTTTCACGCCGGTTGAGCAGCTTGCACGTATTGCGCGTTACACGGGCTCGGAACACCCACAACTCAGTCGACTTGGTGGCGGTGAGTGGCGTCGCGCGAAGGAGCGCGCAAAGAAGGCGGCCGATGATCTCGCCGATGAACTGTTGCGCATTTATGCCGCGCGGGAGTTGGCACATCGCCCCGCGATCACGCCGGGGAGTCCATGGCTCTCGGAGTTTGAGGCGGCATTCCCGTATCGGGAAACGCCAGATCAGCTCACCGCTATCGAAGCGACAAAGGGTGACTTGAGTCGACCCCGACCGATGGATCGCGTCATCGTGGGCGACGTTGGCTACGGCAAGACCGAGGTGGCGCTCCGTGCCGCCTTTGCCGTGCTCGAAGCGGGACGGCAGGTGGCGGTGTTGGTGCCAACGACGGTGCTCGCTCTGCAACACATTGAGACGTTCCGTCGTCGTTTGGCCGCCTACCCATTCAAGCTTGAACTCCTTTCGCGAAGCGTCTCACCGGCGCGTCAGGCCGAGATCGTCGCCAAGCTCGCCACGGGTGAGGTTGACCTCGTTGTCGCCACGCATCGACTCCTCTCTAAAGATGTGGCCTTCAAGCACCTCGGACTCCTCGTTGTCGATGAAGAGCACCGCTTCGGCGTGGCCGCCAAGGAGCGCATGAAGTCGCTGCGCTCAGAGCTCGATGTGATGACCCTCACCGCCACGCCGATCCCGCGAACGCTTAACCTTGCCCTCTCAGGGATTCGCGATCTCTCCACGATCGAAACGCCACCAGAGGATCGTCACCCCGTGGCCACGCGAGTTACCGAGGCCAGCCTTGAGTTGGTGCGCGACGCGCTGCTGCGCGAGTTGGAGCGTGGCGGTCAGTCCTACTACGTACACAACCGCGTTGAGTCAATCGAGGCGGCAGCGGAGCAGATTCGTCGGATTGTTCCCGATGCGCGCGTCGTTGTTGGACACGGTCAAATGGAGGAGCGGGCGCTGGAGCGCGTCATGGGCGAGTTTGTTCGCGGTGAGGCGCAGATCCTCGTGTGCACCACGATCATTGAATCTGGCCTTGATATTCCGAATGCCAACACCATCATCATTGATCGCGCCGATCGACTCGGTCTTGCACAGCTCTACCAGTTGCGTGGTCGAGTTGGCCGAAGCAGCCGTCGCGCCTGGTGTTATCTCCTCTATCGACGTGAGGAGGCACTCACGGAGGAGGCGCGCAAACGTCTGAAGGCGATCTTTGATGCATCGCATCTCGGCGCCGGATTTCAACTGGCGCTCGCCGACCTTGAGATTCGCGGCGCGGGCGACCTGCTCGGTGGAGAGCAGTCGGGCCATATCGCTGCCGTCGGCTTTGATCTCTACTCGCAGTTACTGGCGGACGCGGTTGAGTCGCGTCGCGCTGATCGTGAGGGTCGAGCGCCGCTGCGACGGCGAACGGTGGCGCTCATCGACCTGCCAGTCTCTGCTCACCTCGCTGCGGAGTATGTGGCCGACGAGGGTCAGCGACTCGACATCTATCGCCGCCTCGGCATCGCCGACTCCGATTCAGCCGTCGGCGCGATTGCGGACGAGCTTCGCGATCGATTCGGTACGCCGCCCGTTGAGGCGGAGCGGCTCTTGGAGGTGGCGCGACTACGGGTCGGTGCGAGCGAGGTCGGCCTCGCCTCGCTACTGATCGAGGAGGGGCGACTGATCGTGCGACTGGGTGAGCTGCAGCCAGGGATCGCCGCCCGTGCGCTGGTCGCACAGCCGATCCCGGAACTGAGCCTGAGCGGCAGCCAGATCCGAAGTCGGGATCGGATCAACGGCGGGGAGGCCTGGCGCCTTGCCGCTCGTCTGGTGCAGGGGCTTGTGGCCGAGGTGCGGCGGTGGGAGGCGGCAAACGCGGCGGGGGCGCCGCTCGCGTAAACTCGCGCCGTGACCCCTGAACAGCTCTCCTCAAAGATTCGAACGATCCCTGACTTTCCGAAGAAGGGGATCGTCTTTCGCGACATCACTACCCTGCTGCAGGATGGCGACGCCTTCGCCGCCGCCCTCGAGGCGATGACAGCCCCGATCCGCGGCCTGAAGCCCGATGTGATCATCGGCATTGAGTCGCGCGGGTTTATCTTCGGCGCACCGATCGCTGCACGCCTCGGCGTCGGATTCGTTCCCGTGCGCAAGCTCGGCAAACTCCCCGCTGAAACGATCTCCGTGGAGTACGACCTTGAATATGGGAAGAATGTTCTTGAAATCCATCGCGATGCTCTGGCTCAGGGTGCTCGCGTGGTGATCGTCGACGATGTGCTCGCCACGGGTGGAACGGTTGCTGGCACCGTAAAGTTGGTTGAGCAGCTCGGTGCAACCGTCGTCGGGATTAGCTTCCTGGCAGAACTCCCCGTTCTTGGTGGTCGAAAGCGACTCCCAGACGGCATCGTTTCGGCGATCATCGCCTTCTAGTCGCCGGTATGGCGAAACGCCCACCTAGCGATCGCCGAGCCTTTCTCCGTAGCCTCGCGAACGACGGCGCTGCAACTGCAGGATCGCTCCTCGGTGCAATCGGGGCGATTCGCGGCGGCGCCGAAGTGATCAGCGCCGACCTTCACGCGGCAACTCGCGAGCTAGGTGCGGATCCTGTGCGCCGCCGGGCGGCTGAAACAGACCTTGATCTGCCGAGCGACATCGGCCTGAGTGCCGCTGGTGATGCAAATCCAGAGCCGGCATATGCCTCGCCGCTTCGTGATGAAGATGGTGCGGTGATCGTGCTTGACATTCGTGCTCTCCCCGCAGCGATCGTGGAGCGACGTGCCACCAGCGCCAACAGCATCGCGGCACTTCTCGCGGTTGACGCGATCGCACCAGGGCCGATTCGTGCTCTGGCTGCGGCGTTTGCATTGACCCTTGCGAGCGCAGGATCGACCACTGGACGAGCTGCCCGACTCCAAGCCGCGGCTGCGGCGCTCCGCAATGCCGCGCCGCTCTCAACCTCACTCCATGCCGAACTTGATGCACTTTTACCGATCGCCTTGGCGGGCGATGGACTCGATGCCGCCATTGCGACGCGGGCCGCACGGCAGCTCGGCGAACGTTCCGCCTATGGCGAACGAATCGCAACTGCGCTCCGGGGTATTGGATCTGCATCGGGAACAACGATTGCCTCAGGGCCAGGTCTCGGCGCGACCGCGTGGGGGGATCTTGCCCCAGCACACGAGGCTCTTCGGCACCTTGGCGTGCGTACGTTCGCGATCGCCGCGGGACCAACCGTTGATGTGTGCGGCACGACACGACTCGGAGCAATCGATGCGGCCGATGCCGTTCGCGCTGGCCTCGCACCGACGCTCCTCGAAGATGGGCAGCTTGCCAGTCAAATCGCGCACCCTGACGGACCGATCGGCGCGCTGATCCTGGGCAGCGATGCAATCAGCAGCGACGGTTACGCCGCACTTCCTGTAGGCAGCGCTGGATTAGCCGCCGCCGCACTCTTCTCGGGGGTGCCTGTTCTCCTGGTCGCAGGCTCCGCGGCGGTCGACCTTACTGCGGCTGATCTGGTGAAACGGATCGAGTTGGTCAATAGGGCCGCGGAGAGTCGCGGTGCGACCGTCGCCGCTCGCGGTGTCGCCAGCGGCGTTCGCACCGTCTCGCCGCGCGTCGAGCTTCTGGCACTTGATGGCATCACACTGATCAATTGATGAACACGCCGCCGATTGAAGTCTCGGCGACACGCGACCGTGAGTTGGTGCGCTCCCTGATCACCGGCGATCGCTGGATCACGGCGCATGCGCTCGCCGATCTCGACGATGGAGAGTTTCCGAGGACGCGATGTTTTGTGGCGCGGCGCGGCCCAACCCCGATTGCACTCGGCATGGAGTATTCGGGCTGGGCGCCGCAACCGCTCCACCTGTATGGCGAGCCCGAAGGGATCGCGATGATTTTGCAGCACGGGATCCGCCCGCGCGCCGCCTGGGTGCCGACGCCGATCGGTGGCGATCCGGTGCTCGACCTGACCTATGAGACGGAGAAGATCAATCCGATGTTGCGAATGGGCTTGACGCAGGCTGATTTTCGACCATTTACGGGCCCCGCTGCCGCGCTCGTCACCACGCTGATCCCTTCGGATGCACCGGCGCTTAACCATCTCTACCAGCTGGGCTTTGCCGCATGGTTACCACCACTTGCGGTGGCTGAGGGTGTCTATCGGGGCATCCATCGCAACGGCAAACTTGTCGCCGCCGCTGGAACGCATGTGGTTGGCCGGCGCGAACGAATTGCGGTTGTCGGCAACGTGCTCACCGCGAGCGGGGCTCGAGGTTTGGGCTACGCCCATGCGAATACGTCGGCGGTAACCGATGCCCTGCTCGGGTTTTGTGACGAGGTGGTGCTGAACGTGCAGCGTGACAATGCTGCGGCCATTGCCGTGTACACCTCGCTCGGTTACAGCGTGAAGGCAGAATTCGAGGAGCGCCTCGTGATCCGTCGCAGCGGCATCTCGGTACCACGGATCTTGCGTCGACTCTTCGGGCGCTGAGCACACAGGCCCCCAACGGTGTTCGGCGCACGCGCCCGCACGCTAGGATGTCGTCAATGAGTAGTCGACCCTATGCGGTCGTTCTCGCCGGTGGCGGCGGAACGCGCCTCTGGCCATTGAGCAGCCCGAATCGGCCGAAGCCGTTCCTCCCGCTTTTGCATGGGCGGAGTCCGCTGGCGGTGACGCTTGAGCGACTTGCACCACTGGTTCCCGTCGATGACACGTACATCGTGGTGGCAGCCAGCCAGGTTCAGTTGGTACGCGAATGCGCACCTCAGATCGCTGCCGATCACATCCTCGCGGAGCCGCTGAGTCGAAACACGGGAGCGGCAGTCACCCGTGCGGTGACTGCGATCGAGCGCGCCGATGATGATGTGATGCTGGTGATCCCTGCCGACCACGCAGTTCGCGATGCGGCGGCGTGGCGATCAACACTCGGCACTGCGGTGGAGCGCGCCGGTGGCGAGTTCGGTGCCCTCTACACACTCGGTGTGGTGCCGACCCGACCAGAGACAGGGTTTGGCTACATCGTTGCGGCGGGAGAGCGCGTCTCGCGCTTCACCGAGAAGCCAGCTCGTGAAGAGGCAGAGCGGTTGATTGCCGCAGGTGCACGATGGAACGCGGGAACCTTCGCCTGGCGGCGCGATAGCGTGCGTAGTGCACTGCACCGCTTCGCACCAAAACTTATCGCAGGGATCGACGACTATGCGACCGTCCCTGCTGGACCGATTGATACCTTCGTCATGGAGCCGGCCGCCGCGGCGGGCCTCGTGCGCACCCTGCCGCTCGATTGCGGTTGGAGCGACATCGGCTCATGGGGTGAGCTGCGCGCACATCTCCTGCCAGGCTCCTCAACAGAGGAGATCCGCCTCGAGGCACCAGGGGGGCGTACCATTGTGATCAGCAATCATCATGGGGTCATCGCCCTGCAGCCAAATGGCGCAGCGTCGATGAACCTTGAGCAGATGAGCGGCAGTGAGCTGCGTGCCGCATCTGAGAGGGAGTAGCAATGGGCGTCGGCGAGCCAACCAAGATCCTCTTCGGCACCGACGGTTGGCGCGCCAAGATTGGTGACGAGTTCACCTTTGAAAACGTCCGCCGACTCGCCGAAGGCGTTGCCCGTGTCGTAGAAGAGGATGGCGCCACCGCCAAGAGCGTCGTCATCGCCTACGACCGCCGCTTCGGCTCCGAAGAGTTCGCCATCGCCGCCGCCGAGATGCTCCTCGCCCACGGTATCCCCGTTGCCTATTCGCGTACCGACGTGCCGACGCAGATGGCCTCATATGAGGTGGTGATGCGCGGCGCCGCAATGGGTGTGGTCATTACCGCCAGCCACAACCCCTGGATGGATAACGGCTTCAAGGTGAAGTCACCAACGGGCGCCGCCGCGGGCCCCGACCTGTTGAAGCGCATCGAGGCGCATGTGGCGAGTACCCGTGGTCCAGAGTTGGTTGGCCGACCGTTCGCCGACGCCGAGGCGGCGGGCCTCGTGGAGCGCTACGACCCATACCCGGGCTATAAGAAATTCGTTGAGCGCAACCTCGACCTACAGGCGATGGCCGCGCAGAAGATGCGCATCTTGGTTGACCCGGTGTACGGCGCGGGCGCCGGCTGGATCGGGCGACTCCTTGCGGGCGGCAACATGGTGGTCGACGAGATGCGCAGTGAGCGGAACCCCTGGTTCGGTGGCGTGAACCCCGAGCCGATCCGCCCACATATTGATCCGGTCCTCGCGCGCATGGCGGGTGGCGGCTACGACATGGGGATGTTGCTCGATGGCGACGCGGATCGCGCTGGTGCCGTCGACGAGCGCGGCACCTTCTTGCATCAGCTCCAGGTCTTCGGGCTGCTGGCGTACTACATGCTTGAACATCGCAAGGATCTGAGCCCGATCGTCAAGACGGTCAACGAGAGCTCCATGGGCGAGCGCCTCGGCGAGCGCTACAAGGTCACCGTGCATGAGACGCCGGTCGGCTTTAAGTACGTGGGCCCAAAAATGATTGAGACTGGCGCCTCAATGGGTGGTGAAGAGTCGGGCGGCTACGGCTTCAAGATGCACCTTCCCGAGCGCGATGGCATCTTCGCCGACCTGCTCCTCCTTGACCTGCTCATTCGCGAGCGCGCACTCGGTCGCACCACGATGAGCTCGGTTATGGAGCACGTCGCCGCGATTGCTGGTGCCTCGTACTACCTGCGCGTTGACGTGCACATTGATCGCGCCGCCTATCCGAAGGTGAAGGAGCGCCTTGCCACCGAACTGGTTGGCAACCCGCCGAGCAGCATCGGCAGCCACGCGGTGCGTGCTGTGCCCCTCACCACCAACGACGGTGTGAAGTTCTTCACCACTGACGGCAGTTGGCTCTTGGTGCGCTTCAGCGGCACCGAGCCACTTGTGCGCGTCTACGCCGAGGCGACGTCGGCAGCGCTGCGCGATGACCTCTTGGTGATCGGCGAGCGACTCGCGCGTGGCTAAGCCGCGCCCCTACGGCGCGCCATCCCAGCCGAGGAGCGCGAGACTTCCGGCATCCAGATAGATCGCAACCTTTGACCCGTCCCGCTGCGTGCCCGTGATCGACCAGGCGAGTCGGCGAGGCACGCGCTGATCTGTTTGCCAACTCGCTTCACGAGGGAGCACCCAGACGAGTTCCGCGCCGGCATCGAATGCACCTCCGCTCGGCAGGAGCGCCGTGGCGGCGCGCAACGCGGCATCTTCCCGAGCGATTCGCGCCGGGGCCGCAGCGAGCGGCGACTCTTCAATGGCGAGCCCAACGAGCGCCCCCGCGCCGTTGAGGACCACCCGTATGCCGTCATCAAGCACGGGGATGCCGCGAACCTCGCGGCTCCAGACGACGATCGTGCGACCAGCAATCTGTCGAACTGTGGGTCCGCCCGGCGGCATCGCCACACCGAGTCGCACGAGGTGCCGCAGCGCGCGGGCGATCGCTGAGCTCTCACTGAGCGGAGTGCTCTCCAGCGCCACGTCGCTCTGGGCGATCAGGCGAAGTGATCCGTCGAGTGCGCTCTCCACTCGCAGCGCCTCGCTCCCCGTCGGGCCAAGGAGCAGTTGCCGCACGCGGACCTCGCCACTCTCACTGCGCACCAGGCGGAGTGGTGTTGCGGTAAGTCCGCGCACTTCGAGTGGACTTAGTAGATCGGCGGCGATCTGGGTGATCGAACGAACCGAGGCGCCAGCGAGGGTGGCCATCGGGCGCTGGCTGGGCGCAAGTGCGGCGCTCGGTGCACCGCAGGCGGCGATCGACCCAACGATGAGTGCGAGCGTCCAGCGAACCTTAGACATAGCGTTCACCTCCAAAGTCGGGGAGTTCGCTCCCAGGGCCGTGCGGGAGGTGACCATATCCACCCCACCACTCGGGGACGAGGTGGTCTGGATCGAAGGTGACCAGCAGCGCCCGATCAAACGCGGCACCTGCTGTTGCACCATCGAGGAGTCCGTGCCAAAAGGCGCGCTCAAAGCGCAGCGCCGCACCCTGCCACGCGGTGCCCACATAGCTCACATAGAAGCTGTCGGGTTCGCCGGCGCCGTGCACCTTGCGTTGCGCAATGCCAAACGCCGCGGGAAGGCGCGAGGCCCGCTCACCGTTGTGACAACTCGAGATGTAGACGAGCGATGCCGGCGGCGCTCCACGTCGCATCGCGGCGATCTCTGACGGCAGCAGGATCGGTGCGCCGAGGCAGAGTCCGGCATCGGCACGGAAGCCGCCGACGCGCGCATAACTCTTTGGATCCCAATACAGATCGCCGTGGCTATGCACATAGAAGGCGGCGGCATCGGCCCCATCGACCACTGCGCGTCGCGTGAAGGCGGGACCAACCGCGCCACCGACCTCCCAGCCGAGGGCGCTGAGCGCAGCACGCGCCTCGCGCGCCAAGCGATCGGGGTAGGTGTTGACCGCACCACTACACGCTTCGGCAAACGCCGTGCGATTGGCAAACACCGTAGCGCTCTCGTTAGGTGAGGCGAGGGTGAGTGTGGCGGCGAGAAGAACTGCTCCGACCATGCTCCCTCCAACGTTTGGGCG
>RGCW01000018.1 GCA_009919005.1 Candidatus Aquidulcis sp.
GCGAATCGTCTCGCCATCCCAATCGTCCGAGAGGGTGGTGCCAACGCGGCCGCACGCCTCGCAGATCGCCTGTATCGGCAACCAGCCCGCCGGTCGCTCCACGTTGCTCACTCGCACGTACAGATCACGAATCACCTGAGCCTTATCGAGCGCGGTACGAATGTATGGATCGAGCTGCCCCGTTGGATAGATCTCGGAGAGCCAGTAGAACTCGGGGCGAATGCCGAGGCGCGCAAACGTTGGGAAGAAGAGTGTTCCAACAAAGTGGCGCGCGTAATTGGCTGCGCTGCTCCCCTCGGGAGCGGGGACGCGCGAAAGGGGCACGCCCATATAGCGCTCTACTGCGTCTGGGGTGAGGAGCGCCTGGGCATCCATGGCATCCATGTCCTCAACGCCGTACCGGAACTGCACGGGGATGCCGCGGTCGCGAAGCGCGCGGGCGATCGCGTCGTGCATCACAGGGCCACGAAGGCTGCCAACGTGCACGGTCCCCGAGGGTGTTTTGGAGTCGTTGACGACCTGAGGTCCAGAGACGCGTGCGGCGAGTTCATCTGCCCAATACATGCTGGGAATCCTAGCGCCCGCGGCGGGGATTAGCCGCGCTGAGCGAGATCGGTCAGGCGATTTCGGAGCTTGCGTAGTGCCGCCGCATTGCTCACGGCGACAAAGAGGGTGTCGTCTCCAGCAACGGTTCCGACGATCTCGGGGAGGCGCAGACGGTCGAGCGAGGCGGCGATCGCGTGAGCGCTGCCTGGAAGGGTCTTGAGCACCAGGATGGATCCCGCGACCGACACCTCAAGGGGGATCTCACTCAACAGGGACTGAAGTCGGTCCTCCGCAGCAATCTCCACGGATCGACCCGGCGGAAAGGCGTAGGCCGGCGAGCCGCCGCGATCAACCTTGATGAGGCCTAGCTCGGTGATATCGCGGCTCAGCGTCGCCTGCGTCGCGGGGATCCCCTGCCGCTTCAGTGCAGAGGCGAGCTCACGCTGCGTGCGGATTGCCTGGCGCGCCACAATGTCGCGCAGGGCACGATGGCGCACACTCTTGCCGAGGTCCATTACTGGCCGCCGCGCTGCAACATGGTCAGCAGAAGCACCGCCGCAAAAGCGAAGCGGTACACGATAAAGATACGGGTGCTCCCACCGTCAAGGATTCGAAAGAGCAGCTTGATGGCAACGAGACCGGAAACGAACGCACTGAGGACTCCGACGATGAGGAGCGGCGCGCTTGCTGCAAGATCCTCACTTGACTCAAGCAGGTGGCGCAGCTCAATTGCACCCGCGCCGGCAATCGCGGGAATGCCGAGAAGAAATCCAAAGCGAGCGGCAGCATCGCGTCGGAAACCCAAAAGAAGTCCACCGCTAATCGTTGCCCCGGAACGGCTGATCCCCGGGATGAGGGCCACGGCCTGTGCACATCCAATCATGAGTCCGTCAATGACGCCCACGCTTTGCAGCGGTCGTTCCCGCGAGCCGACACGTTCGGAGAACCAGAGGAGGAGCGCCCCAGCGATCACTGCCGCCACGACCACGAGGGGCGTACGCACTGCGCTTTCAAGCGCGTCTCCTGCAGCGAGCCCCAGGAGAACGGCGGGGACGGTGCCGACAACGATGGCGAGGATCAGTCGCTCATCAGCGGCTTCACCCCGACGTCGCCCGAGCGAGGTGAGCGTCTCTAACGCAACCCGCGTCAGTCGCCAGACGTCTCGACGCAACGCGATAAGAACCGCTGCAAGAGTTCCGAGGTGAATGGTCGCGCCGAAGGCGAGCGATGAGAGAAGTGGGTCAGTGACCCCAAAGAGATACGGGATCGCGTACAGGTGTGCCGACGATGAGATCGGTAAGAACTCCGTCGCACCCTGTAACAGCCCCAGGAGCAGAGCCATGAGTGCTGCGCTAAGTGGATCACCCACTATCTCGCCCTCCAGAATTCAAAAGTCCGCCGTGCTGGCCGCGTCGGCATAGCATGAGGCGGCGCCTCCCAATTGGGAAGCGCCGCCTCAGTTTCCTACCAGAACGAGCGTCTTAGCCGCGGATGAAGAGTGGCGCCAACACCAGCGTCACCGTAGCCAGAAGCTTCACGAGCACGTGGAGCGATGGCCCGGCTGTGTCCTTGAACGGATCCCCGACGGTGTCTCCGACAACGGCTGACGCATGGGCGTCGCTCCCCTTGCCGAGAACCTTCCCCTTCTCATCCTTGAGTCCACCGGACTCGATGAACTTTTTGGCGTTATCCCATGAGCCACCCGAGTTGTTCAGGACTGTGGCCAGCAGCACCCCGCTGATGGTGCCGACGATCAAGAGCCCAGCGACGGCCTCAGCACCGAGCAGGACGCCGACGATCACGGGGGTGCCGACCGCCACCAACCCTGGTGCGATCATCTCGCGCAGGGCAGCGATGGTGGTGATGTCCACCACTCGCGCGTAGTCGGGTCGCGCCTTGTAGGACATCAGCCCAGGGATTTCGCGGAACTGTCGTCGCACCTCAACGATGATCGCCTGCGCCGTGCGTCCAACGGCACGAATGGCGAGCGAGCTGAAGAAGTAAGCGAGCATGGCGCCGATGAACGCACCAATGAAGACGTTCACATGTGCCAGATTTACCGACTCAAGGAGCGGCCTTCCGGCGCGCTCCAGGATGAGATTGACCTTGTCGAGATACGCGGAGAAGAGCAGGAAAGCGGCGAGCGAGGCCGAGGCAATCGCGTAACCCTTCGTCAACGCCTTCGTTGTGTTGCCGACCGCATCGAGCTTGTCGGTCACATCGCGAACCTTTTGTGGCGCGCGGCTGAACTCCGCAATCCCGCCCGCGTTATCGGTGATGGGTCCGAAGGTATCCATCGCCAGGATGTACGCGGTCGTCATAAGCATTCCGACCGTCGCCACAGCGGTTCCGAAGATGCCGAACTTTTCAAGGGCCGCGCCCGTCAGGCCAGCGGCCACACCTGCCTGGGTGCCGAGCCAGTTTGAGGCGAAGATCGCAGCCGAGATTGCAACGGCCGTGACGAGCGTGGTCTCAAAGCCAACTGCGGTGCCTGCGATGATGTTCGTGCCAGCACCGGTGCGACTCGCCTGAGCGATCTCGCGCACTGGCCGATACGAACCAGCCGTATAGAACTGCGTGATGTAGACGAATGCAACGCTCGTCGCCAGCCCAACGAGGCCCGCTCCGAAGAACCAGAGCCATGCATTCGAGCTGCCAGCGTTGAGCATCACCGCGCATGCCAGCGCAAGCCCGGCGGCTGAGAACACCGTCGTTGCCCAGTACCCACGGTTGAGGATATTCATCGGGTTCTCTTTGTTATTGCCGCGCACGAAGGCCATGGCGACGATGGTGCTAATCAGGCCGAAGGCATGCACCACGAGCGGGAAGAAGATCCACGACTCAGGGTGAGCCCAGCCCATCGATTCAGCGATCTTGAAGGCGCCAACGCCCAAGATCATTGCGCCGATGTTTTCGGCAGCGGTTGATTCAAAGAGGTCTGCGCCGCGGCCAGCGCAGTCGCCCACGTTGTCGCCAACAAGGTCGGCGATCACTCCCGCGTTGCGCGGATCGTCCTCTGGAATGCCCTTCTCTACCTTGCCAACGAGGTCGGAGCCCACGTCAGCGGCCTTGGTGTAGATGCCGCCACCGAGCTGGGCGAAGAGCGCCACAAATGAGGCGCCGAAACCGTAGCCAACGATGAGGAAGGGTGCCTCGGCTGGGCGCTCGAGCCCACCGAAGAAGACAAAGACGGCGTAGACGCCGAGAAGTGAGAGAGCGGCGACGAGGAAGCCTGAGACAGCTCCGCCTCGCATCGCCACCTGTACCGCCTTGACCACACCTTGACGGGCGGCGGCGGTCGTGCGGAGGTTCGCCTTCACGCTCACGTACATGCCGATGACGCCCGAGATCATGGAGCACGCTGCCCCGAAGATGAAGGCGATCCCCGTGCGAATGCCGAGGTCTGCTCCGTAGACAGAGGTGTCGGCAACTGCGGCCGTTTCAAAATTTGCGATCAGCACGCCGATCAGGCCGGCCATCACGATGGAGAGGACTCCGATCGTGACGTATTGGCGACGCATGAATGCAATGGCGCCCTCAAAGATCATGCCGGCGACGTTCTGCATCGCTGGCGTCCCCTTGTCACGGCGCAACACATCACTCGCCATCCATAGGGCGAACAACACAGCGACGACGGCTCCAGGGAGCACAAGCCCCTGCAACAGTGCTGAGGTGATTTCCATTTTTGTTACTCCTCCGATGCGTCCAGATCCGTCGCGTGGCCGCGGTGCTGGGCACCGCGCTTCGGGTCGGGCGTCTGTCGGGCTCCAGGCCACTATCGTGTCCTGCTGGGATGGGCTCCCAGTCAGGTGATGGTACGGGTGCCCACGGCTACGGGTCAACCGCGCACCCGCCCCCGCCTATACTCAGCGGGATGCGCCTCCGAAGACTCGCCTTAGAGATCGTGCAGACGGTTGCGCTCACCATCCTCGCCTTCTACCTGCTTCAAACCTTTGTTGCACAGCCATTTCGTGTCGAACAGGGATCCATGCGTCAGACGCTCGAACCGGGGCAGTACGTGCTCGCCGACAAGCTCACCGCCGCCCTCACCGGCTACCACCGTGGCGACGTGGTGATTTTCCATCCGCCCACGACCTGGCCGGCCGACGCCTCTGGGACCCCCTACATCAAGCGGGTCATCGGTCTACCGGGGGAGACGATTGAAATCACGGATGGGATCGTCAGCATTGACGGGGTCAAGATTGAAGAGCCCTACGTCTACCGCGACGGGGGCGGTGACGGCACTGGTGAGACCGGAAGTTGGACCCTCGGGCCGAACGAGTTGTTGGTCTTTGGCGACCACCGATCCAATTCATCGGACTCGCGCGCCTACGGTCCAGTCCCAACCTCGAGTGTGATCGGACGAGCGGTGCTGCGCTACTTCCCGCTCAACCTGCTGACGATCATTACGCCGCCGACCTATCGGGCAGCCGCACCGTAGATGCCCGAACTCGAGCTACCCCTCGTAATTGCCGCCATTCTGGCGGGCACGCTCGCCGTAACCAGCGCCGGTCGTGGAGCGTGGATTGCCATGGTGATCTTGGTGGTGACGTCAAGCGCGCTGGAATTCGCTATCGCCGAGCTTGACCGAATCGGCCTGATGCTGCGGCTTGCCGCAATAGGTATCGGCCTTGCCGTTGCGATTCCCGCGAATCTTTTTGAACGTGCCGGGCTACGACGAGATCTTGCGCTACGAAGGCTCGTAGCCACCCTCGGGGAGCATCCAGTCGTCATCGCAAGTGCTCTTGCGGGCCTCTTGCTCGGACTTGTGCCACTCGCCCTCCCAATCGAGTCGAGTAGTGACACCCTCAGGGCGGCGGGAATCACCCTCATCGTGGTCGGCCTTCCGCCACTCTTGACCAGTCGCTTCATTGAGGCGACCTCGCGAGCCGCCGTTGTCACCCTGGCTGGAACCTTACTGCTCCGCACCTCCATCTTTGGGGCGTTGGATCCCCTCGGCTCCCTCGCCGTCGCCGCAGGTTTTGCATGCATCTTGATCGTCGGAAGCGGCGTGGCATCGCGAATCTCTAGTGCGGAGGAGGAGTGATGACTATCGATGACGCACTTCCTCTAATCCGAGCGCTCCTCCCCGTGCTGACAGCCCTGGCCTCGCTCGCCCTCGTTCCCATCGTGCGCGCCTGGCGCGGCGCCCAATCGGAAGGGTCGGTCAACTACCCCACCTCTGCAGTGCAAGTCCTTCTGCTTGCGACCTCTGCGGGTGCCGCGCTCTCAGGCGCCGGCTTCCTTTCAACACTGCGGATCGGTCAGATCACTATTGATCCTTCGGAGCCCGGCCGACTTCTGGTGATCTTGGGCGGCGCTGTCTTCGCTGTGATCGTTGGCGCCGGTGAGGGTCGGCGCGCTGCGACGATGGGGCAGATAGCGCTGTTTGGGCTCGCAGCGATTGATCTCGCCCTCGCGATCCCTGCAGGAATTGCGCCGATCGCGCTGCTCCTCTTCGCGAGCCTCGGAATCTCGGGCGCCGCCGCGAGCGGTAAAGACGACATCGGTCGTGCACGCGCGGTCTTCCGCGACCTGCGCACCGTTTCACTCTTGTTGCCGACCGTTGTGATCGCAGAGATCCTGCGAGTAGCGATCTCCTATGCGGCCGTTGATCCTTCTTACGCCACCCCAGCATCACTCGCCGCGGGAACCGCTCTTGGTGTCTCCCTCGTCGTGATCGTGGCGGCGGGGGTCTTCCCGTTTCATAACCGACTGATCAAGATCTTTGAGGCGCTACCAATCGTTGGCTCCTTGCTCGTCGGGGTGTGGATTCCGTCGGCTCTCGCGCTCATCGTCATGGGCGAACTTGCGACGTTGGCCAGCAGCATCACTGACCCGCTCGGTGGGGCGATCGTTCCAGGCATCCTTCTCGCAGGAGCTGCGACGCTGATCTTTGGTGCAGTCTCCGCCCTCCTCAACGATGACATTGGCGAGGTTGTTGGCTACATCGCTGTGGGCAACGCTGGATGGATCGCGATGGCCGCGGCGGCGGCGCTGCAGTCACCAACGGATACCTCGTCACGACTGATCGTGCTCCCCGGCCTCCTCACCATCTCGCTCTTCGGCCTCTGGCTCGTGAGCGTGCGACGTCGATATGGGACCACCTCTATCAGCGAACTCGGCGGTTGGGCCCGTCGTACCAGTGCAAATGGCATCGTGCTCATCGCCGCCATTGTTGCGTTAGCGGCACTACCGCCTGGTGCCATTCTCGAGGCCAGACTCAACCTGTTGATCTTGGGCGGCAATCCCCTCATCGGCCTGGTCGCCGTCGCTGGCCAACTCCTGCTGATCGTGGCTGCAATCCGCCTGCTGCTCGTCGGCTTCACGCCGCAGAGCCAAACGGTTCACGAGGCGGAGACGCGGCCATTCGCAAACATCATCACGATGTCACTGATTGCGGGATCACTGTTCGTCGCAGCGGCAGCCGCAGGATGGCTTTCTCTCGAGTCAGGGGGCACAGGGCAACTGCCCCCGGCACCGAGCGTCTCACCCGCGGTCAGCTTTGAACCAGAGCCAAGCACGAATCCAACCGTGGGACCGAGTGTTGAGCCTACGCCTATCGTGACGCCATCACCAGAGATCTCACCCACCGCGACTCCATCGGGCGACAACGGGGTTTCACCGACTCCGTAGTGAGCTAACGATCGCGAGGTTACCTACTCTTCGTCGGAGAGGATCCAGGCGTCCGTGGCGCGGGTGTACTCAACGAGTCCCCCCTCGGGGAACCAGAGGGCGATCTCGGCAGCCGCAGTTTCAGGTGCATCCGACGCATGGATCAAGTTCTTCGCCGTCTCCAACGCGAAATCTCCACGAATCGTTCCAGGAGCCGACTCGTGTGGCTTGGTTGCTCCAACCATGGAGCGAACGACGGCGATTGCGTTCGGGCCCTCCAGGACCATAGCGACTACTGGACCTGACGAGATGAATTCAACGAGACCCTTGAAGAAGGGACGTTGTGCGTGAACGGCGTAATGCCTCTCTGCAAGTGCAGCGCTCACCGCCGTGATCTTCAGCGCCACGATCTTCAACCCGCGCTCTTCGAATCGCGTGATCACTCGGCCAGCGAGTTGACGCTGAACCCCATCGGGCTTCACGAGAACGAGGGTGCGCTGGCTGGTGCTCATGCCGACAGGTTACCCGATCTCATTGGAGCGCGGTTTGTCGTCGCTGGCGGTGGGCCATGCCCCTGTTGGCAGCTCGATCTGCACATACTGTTCGCCGCGATATTCAAGCCAACTCTTCACCGGCGCCGCGTCGGGTAGTTGCGTGCCAGCCTGATAGGTGATCTCTACTGCATCGGCGGTTGAGCGCAGGACATAACGCAGGTTACCTGGCTCACTGAGATCAAATTCAACGCTCTCAAACGCGTCAACATTGATCGTGATCGTCAGCGGAGTGAAGATGGTCGAGACCTCGGGGTCATCGCCGAGGATCTCCTCAACCCAGCCGTGACCGCGAACGATCTGCTCGCCGTCGCGCAGGTGCCGATAGGCGACCGTCTGATGCAGCAGGGGGCGAAGGATATTTGCCTTGTCGGCACGCAGCACAACCAAGCCGCGGTTGACGAAGAGGCCGGGGGCGCGATCGTGCTGTTGGTGATCCATGAGGGTGAGAGCCTACCGCAGAGCGGCTCTCCGCCGCACCCGTGCCGCCCGCCCTATCATTGCGAGGTGCGATACGCCGTTGATCTCGGGAATAGCGCGGCGAAGGCCGCCTTGCTGCGCGGCGCTGTGGTGCGCCTCTCTGCACCAGCGGATCCGCGAGACCCTGCAGCATGGAGGCGCATCGCTGGGGAGCTGATCGCCGCAATCCAGGCGGATGCCCAGAGCGGAGATGGGCCCACCTCCGTGCGCGTCGCAAGCGTCGTACCTGCGGGGTCCGATGCCCTCAGGGCCGCGGCGCACCGCGCCGAGCTCCCCGTTGAGTTCATCAGCGCAGACGATGTGCCGCTCGAACTCGCTCTTACGGCGCCCGCTCAGATCGGCATTGACCGACTCCTCGCAGCGTGGCTGGCCTATACAGAACATGGCGCGCCGAAAGGTCGCGGTTCAATCGCTGTGACGCTCGGCACCGCACTGACCGTCACCTGCGTCGACCGAGAGGGTCGCCTGCTCGGCGGAGCGATCGCCCCCTCACCGCTGCTCGCCTCTCGGGCACTGGCGACCGGCGCGGCGTCACTGCCACTGGTGGCGCTCTACGACGAAAATCCAGAGCTGGACGGACCAATCGGCGCGAGCACCCAGGAGGCGCTCAGCGCTGGCATCCTTCGCGGCGCTCGAGGGGCCCTCACCGCCCTGATCGCTGAGTCCAGCGCGGAGATGATTCGACGCGATCCTGGCGCACCGATCCCAGCCGTCGTGCTCAGCGGCGGCGCCGCGCGAGCCGGTTGGTGCGCATCGATCGACGCGGATCACCGAGAGGCCGACCTCGTCTTGCGTGCAATCAGCGCGCTCCCATCGACGGTGAGAGCATGAGCCAGCGGCTCGCGGGGAGACTCATCGTCCTTGGAATCACTGGGTCAATCGCCGCCTACAAATCTCCGGAGATCGTGCGTGCGCTTCGTGCTGAAGGCGCGGAGGTTCAGGCGCTGCTCACCCCCGCCGCAACCCGATTCGTGTCGCCTCTCACGCTACGCACGCTTACCGGTCATGCCGTGGATGCCGATCTGCTTGATCTACTCCCCGATGGTCGCATCGGCCACATCGTTGCCGCCGATTCGGCAGATGCGATCTTGGTCGCACCCGCAACGGCACAGTGGATCGGCGCGATGGCCAACGGACTCTCTGGCGACGTCGTGACGGCAGCCTGTTTGGCCACCGCTGCCCCCGTTGTGGTCGCCCCCGCCATGGACGGCGATATGTGGGGGCACGCTGCAACGCAGTCAAACGTGGCGCGGCTGCAGGAGGCGTTCGGCTACGTTCTCGTCGCACCAGAGCAGGGTCTCCTCGCAAGTGGCTCCACGGGGATTGGGCGCCTTGCCGACACGACAACCATCGTTGACGCCGTCATCGCTGCGATCGGCGTCGCGCCAGTGCGCGAACCGAATGCGGAACGCCGTCCACCTACGGTGCCTGCGGGCGATCTCTCTGGTCGACGCATCGTAGTGTCGGCGGGTGGAACAGAGGAGTCGATTGATGCGGTGCGCATCTTGGCCAACCGCTCCTCAGGGCGTCAAGGGATCGCGCTCGCCGAAGCGGCGCGTGATCGCGGCGCTGAAGTCATTCTCATCGCTGCCCGTGTCAGCGTTCCGCTACCCGACGGTGTGACGATCGTACGCGCCATGAGTGTCGACGCGCTCAATACCGCGTTGCGCGCGGCGCTACTCCCCCCACCCCTTGGCGCTGCGGTCGCACCTGTCGACGCCTACCTCGCAACGGCCGCTGTCTCGGATTTTCGTGTCGCTGGTGGTCCAGCAGCTGAGAAGCTTCGACGTGGTGACGAGATCACACTACGCCTCTCGCCGACGCCCGACCTCTTGGGCGGCATCGCCCACGAGCTTGGCGCTCGTGCACGTCGATCAACGCTCCTCGTCGGATTCTCGGCCGAGGCAAGTGCGACACCACGGGCACACGAGAAGTTGCAGAGCAAAGACCTTGACCTCATCGTTGCCAATGATGTCACCGCGCCAGGGATCGGCTTTGAAAGTCCCGAAAATGCCGCAGAGATCATTGGTGCCGACGGAGCGGTAACCCGAGTAGGACCGGCGCCAAAGCGCGTCGTCGCGGATGCCATACTCGATCGCGTCGCGGCACTCCTCACATCGCGAGCAGGCGAATGACACGTGCGACTGTGGCCGAGATGCGAGCGGTGCACGCGGCTGGAGGGCACTTCGCCGTAGTGACCGCCTGGGATCGACCGACCGCCGAGTTTGCCGAAGCTGCCGGGATTCATTTCATCCTTGTTGGAGATTCGCTCGCGCAGGTTGCCCTCGGACATGAGTCCACCGTGCGCGTCGGAATGGACGAGATGCTCCATCACACTGCCGCGGTGGTTCGATCGACTTCAACGGCACTGGTCATCGGCGATATGCCCTTCCTCTCGTACGTTGATGTGACCACCGCTGGAGAGAACGCGGGGCGCTTCATTCGCGAGGCTGGTGCTGGTGCCGTGAAACTCGAAGGTGGCGTTAGTATCGCTCCGGTGGTCGCAGCGCTCGTCCGCGGCGGCGTGCCGGTCATCGGGCATATCGGCTTCACGCCGCAGTCATCGCTGAACGAGAGTAAGCCGCGGGTAAAGGGGCGCCTCCCTGCAGCGGCCGCTGCGCTCCTTGACGATGCTCTTGCCCTTCAAGAGGCTGGGGCATCGGCGATCGTCATCGAACTCGTGCCCCAAGAACTCGCCGCCGCGATCACCGAACGCCTCACCATCCCGACGATTGGCATCGGTGCCGGACCGGGCTGCACCGCGCAGGTCCAGGTCCTCCCAGACCTACTTGGCCTGCTCGGCGCCGCACCGCGCCATGCAGGTCGGATCGCCCACCTCCGCGATGAGGCGATCACGTCGTTGGCCGCGTGGCGCACCAGTGTCGAATCAGGAGCATTTCCAACTGCAGCGAACAGCATCACGGGTGACGCGACGCTGATTGCGGCCCTTGAAGAGCTCCCCCGCTAGCCACGCGGTCGATCAGTGCGCACCGTCACCACTCGCGCTGAACTCGAGGCCGCGCTGGCGGCGCACGAACGGCCACGGGCCCTGGTGCCAACGATGGGAGCGCTCCACGCTGGGCACGCCGCGCTCATCAGCACGGCGCGTCGCCATGCCGCAACGGTCGTCGTCTCGCTCTTCGTCAATCCGCTCCAGTTCGGTTCAGCGACCGACCTCGCACGCTACCCACGCACCCTTGATGCTGACGCGCGTCTCGCCGAGGCCTCTGGGGCCGACGTGCTCTTTGCCCCTGCCGTTGAGGAGATGTACCCCCCAACGGAGGTGATCCCCACCATCAACCCAGGCCCGCTCGCAGTGCGTCTTGAGGGGGCGTCGCGACCCGGTCACTTCGCCGGGGTTGCGACGGTCGTCTCACGACTGTTTGACCTGGTCCACCCTGACCTGGCGCTCTTCGGCGAGAAAGATGCGCAGCAGGTTCGGGTTGTGGAGTGGCTGGCCGCACAGCGTTCGGATCAGATCAGGATCATGCGCGTCGCCACCGTCCGCGATCGTGATGGGCTGGCGCTCAGTTCCCGTAATCAACGGCTCTCGCAACACGGTCGCCAGTCTGCCGCTCGCACAATTCCGGTAGCGCTCTCGCTGGTAGCCGAAGCGTACGCCAGCGGCGTGCGTTCCGTGGGCACGCTTCGCGCGCTCGCCGAGCGCGTCATCGCATCTGAGCCCAGCGTCGAGCTTGATTACCTAGACTTCGCCAACGGCGACTCGCTCGCTCCGCTCCCAGATTCAAAAGAGCTCCACGACACGGGGGCCGACCCGATCCTTGTCTCACTTGCCGCGGTGGTTGACTCAGTTCGCCTGATTGACGCGATTACGATTCCGTAGCGCCCACCCCCTACCGTTGCGGCACGGGTCGGGCTGAGGCAAGGATTCGCTTCACATCAAGCGATTGTGCGACGAGCTGCTTGATCTCGGCGATCTTGCGAACGTCTTCGGGATGCGTCTTCACCAACAGATCGTGCACCTTTGAGGCGACGCTATATGTGTCGCCCTCCATCAGTACTGCAAAGATGTTTGCGGCACGAATGAGCTCCAACATGTTGTTGCTCGGTCGATACCCACCACTCAGGACAAAGCCGAGCGGACGGTTTGAGCGTTCGCTGCCATCTAGCCACAATTTCGTAAGCGCCTCAATCACATCTTCGCGATCGCCAGGAACAACCACCAACGCACTATCCCCAATGCGTTGCAGAACGTGTTCTGGTTGCATTGCCGCAACGGAGACGCGACCGATAATCGCGTCCATATCGCGACCGGGCCACAACGTTTCGCCTTGAAGTCCATCCTCAATGATCGCCAGGGTTGGATTTGAAAGTATCTGGCGATACGGCAGAACCCCAAGGAGTGGGATGCCGTGTCGGGCGAGTCCCCGCTCTAACAGTCTGGGAAGTTCAGGCTGCAGATCAAGATCTACCTTGTTCACGATGGCCCCGGCAACTTCTACGCCACGCGCCGCGAAGAGGGCGGCGTTCAACACGATCTCATCGATGGGGCGACCGATGCCGCCCTCACTAACGATGATCACGGGAGAGCCCAACAGCGCGGCGACATCGGCGTTGCTCAGGCCGATCACCGCTCCGACCCCCGCATGGCCAGTCCCTTCAAGCAGGAGGAGTTCGTGGGCCTCAGCGAGCTCTCGCTGCGCCGCAATGATCTTCGCGCCGAGGTCCTCAACGACTTGACCCTCAATGACCTTGCGGGTGAAACCGCGCGGAATCTGCACCGGCGAGAGCAGTGATACTGCATCCCTGAGGTTGAATACTCCACGCATCAAGGCGGCATCCTCGTCGGCAGGCGTGCCATCGATCGTGATCCATCGTTGACCAACGGGCTTCATGAACCCGGCGTTCAGCCCCTGTGCTTGAAACGCTGCGAAGAGACCGAGTGAGGTGGTGGTCTTCCCGCGATTCTGCCCCGTCGCGGCGAGGAAGAGCTGCCGCGGGCCCGTAGCCCCCGACATGCGACTACGCCTCGTCGCGCGGCGCGGTGCGACGCTCGATCAGATCAACGGCCTCTTTCAATCGAATCACCGAATCCTGGTCCACGTCATCGCGGCTGATGTGCGTTCCGAGCTTGTCCAGCACATCGGCTGCAACTTGCAAGAAGACGTTCGCGTCTGCGATGAAGAATTCCGATTCATTGGAATAGCGAACGAAGGTGAGGCGTCCCTGCAACGTTCGGCGGTCATCGGCATGGGCGACCTGGGTGGTGAAGTTGTGCCCCTGGATGCCGTCCGGGTTTGACAGGAAGCTGAGGGCGTTGTCGATCGCCAGTCCAAACCTGGCGCGCCAACCGGCTAGTCGGTCAACGACCTCTGGCGGCAGACGCAACTGCGTGACCTCGTCAAACACCTCTGGGGCAGCAGTGAGTGCCGTCACGAGTGTTGAGCCCTGGCGCTGACCGAGCATCGCTTGCAGCGAGCGTTCAAGCGTCACCACCTCGGCATCAAAGTGGCTCGAGGTGATGAGATCGACGAGCAGATCCTCAACGTTGTCGAGCGCCGACCCTTCGGTCAGCGCAGCGGCAAGCGCGAGGATCTCCTCGCGAAAGAGAAATCTCTCTTCGTGGTCTAGCCCTGCCATCTGCGCATCCTAGCGCCCAGGGGACTTACGGGTAGATACCTCGCACCTTCATAGCATCGGCGACCCGCTGCACCGAGAGGAGGTAGGCGCCGGTGCGCAGGTGGCTCTTCTCCTTCTGGGCCATGTCGTACACCTCATTAAAGGCGCGAACCATCTTCTTCTCCAGGCGCACGTTCACCTCGTCCTCCTCCCAGAAGTCGCGGTTCAGGTCCTGCACCCACTCGAAGTAGCTCACCGTCACACCGCCAGCGTTGCAGAGGATGTCAGGGATCACCATCGCGCCGTTCTTAAATAGGATCTCATCGGCCTCTGGTGTGGTTGGGCCGTTCGCAGCCTCGGCGACAATCTTCGTCTTGACCTTTGCGGCATTCTCCGCGGTGATCTGGTTCTCTAGCGCCGCCGGAATCAGCACATCGCAGGCGATCTCGAGGATCGCCTGATTGCTGACGGGGGTTGCGCCTGCGAATCCGACAACGCTGCCGGTCTTCTTCTTGTGCGCATCAACGGCATCAAGGTCGAGCCCGGCTGGATTATGGATACCACCGCTGCTGTCGGATACGGCGATCACCTTTGATCCAAGGTCACTGATCAGTCGCGCGGCAATGGATCCGGCATTTCCGTAGCCCTGCACGACCACTGTCGCGCCCTTCAGGTCAAGGTGGATCTTGTGTGCCGCTTCGCGAATGCAGAAGACTGCACCACGTGCGGTCGCCTCGTTACGACCCTTCGAGCCGCCGAGAGCGATTGGCTTACCGGTAACGACACCAGGAACGGTGTAGCCGACATGCATGGAATAGGTGTCCATCATCCAGGCCATCGTTTGGCTGTTGGTGTTCACGTCTGGTGCAGGGATGTCGGACTCTGGCCCGATGATCACGGCGATCTCCGTCGTGAATCGTCGTGTCAGGCGCTCAAGCTCGCCCTGAGACAACTGCTTCGGATCAACGGTCACGCCGCCCTTACCGCCGCCATAAGGGAGATCCATTACGGCGCACTTCCACGACATCCACATCGCGAGGGCCTTCACCTCATCGATGTTCACATCCTGGTGGAACCGAATCCCGCCCTTGGCTGGTCCTCGACCAAGGTTGTGCTGAACGCGATGCCCTTCGAAGACGCGGGTAGTGCCGTCATCCATGCGGACTGGGAAGTGCACGGTGAGCTGTCGTCGTGGTTCGCGCAAGACTGCCGCGATGCCGGAATCAAGGCCGAGCCGCTTTGCAGCCAGATCAAACTGCTGCTGTGCGACTGCCCAAGCGCTCTTCTGTGAACTCATCTCTGTGCACCTCTCCTCTGCCGCCTGGGCGGGTGCCTGGCGGCCGCCGTGCGGCGATCTACGCAACCCTACAACGCGCCCAAAAAGTGCGTTGCGCGCAGGTTGCGGCGTGCTCAGTCAGGCGCGGCGGAGCAGGGCTTGGCGCTTAGGCCCGAATCAGGGCAACCCCGAGACCGTTGGGGCCAGTGTGCGGTCCGATCGCCGCGCCGGCACGCACGAACCCTGGCTTCAACGCAGCAATCTCAGGGAACCGCGCGCACAGCTCGTCGCGGAACTCCTCGATCGCAGGGGATTCCGAGTGGAGGACCGTGAGCTCTTGGACTGGCGATGAGCCGATGATCTCCATGAGTCGCGCCCGCGCCTTCACCGAGGTACGTGGCCGATCAAGGGTCACAACCTCGCCGTCAATGATGTCGATGATCGGCTTGACCGACAACAGACCACCGATCGCGGCACGCGCAGGGCTGATGCGTCCCCCGGCCTTGAGGTAGTCGAGCGTGTCAAGGAAGAAGATCACATGGGTCTTCGGAATCAACTCGCCGAGTTCCGCGACGATCTGTGGGGCCTTCCACCCCTCCGCGGCACGGTGATAGGCACGTGCGACGAGGAGTCCCTCTGCGGCAGAGGCAGTCGCCGTGTCAACAAGATGGATGTTGCTGGATTGCGGGTGGTCCGCCGCTGCGATCTCTGCGTTGCGATACGTGGCCGAAAGCTTCGACGCCACGTGCACGGAGACAACCTCCTTGGCACCACCAGCAAAGGCACGATCGTAGGCCGCAGTGAATGCCGCGGGAGCTGGCGCAGCGGTCTTTGGAAATGGTGCGCCCGGTGCTGTCAGCCGCTTCCAGAACTCATCCATCGAAAGCTCCTCGTTGACCTTGAAACTTTCGGAGCCGAACGAGACGATGACGGGGACAATCGTGATACCGAGCTGCTTCGCAGCATCTGGTGGAATGTCTGAGGCGCTATCCGTAACGATCGCAACCGTTCCCTTGGCCATTTCAAACCCCCCCTCTCGTTTCGGTAGGCGTGTCGCCTAACCTGAGACTGATTCTATCGGGGTTGCTCAGCCGTGCGCCCGCTGTTGCCCAGGGGCGCTGGGGAGGAGGATCTCGTGCTCAACCCGCCTCAGGATGAGTAAGAAGGTGCCTGCGACTGCCAAGAAGCCGAGGGTGGCGTACACCAAACCATCAACGCCAAAGCTTGTTGCCAGGTCACCCGCGAGCTTCACCCCGATCACCTGCCCGAGACCGAGGAAGATGGAGTACAGCCCCATCACCGCACTCCGGTCGGTGTGATACCGCTCAGAGACATCGGCCAGGAAGCCGAGTGCGGCGGGGGTGGCACCCGCGATAAAGAACATCGAAGCGCACAGGGTCGCAAACAGGAGAGCGATCAACGGCAGCTCGTTCCCTGAGAGTCTATTGATGGTGAAGATGGCTGCCATCGCCACCACGAAGGCGATGAGGCCAAGAAGCAACATCGTGGTCCGCCGGAAGTTCGCGAAACGATTGCCCCAGAAGAAGAGGCCTACGCCACCGATCAGGGCCACAAACGCGAACGCGGAGGTGATCACAATGAAGGGGAAGCCGCTCAGCAAGAACTGACCACGCGCATCAACCGTCGCGTCACCGAGAAGTAGATTGAGGCCCTGCGGCACCCAGACTCCAATGATCGCGTTGATGGAGACCCATGTCGGGACGAAGAGCAGGATTCCCCGCTGGCTGAAGAGCTTCACGTACTTGCGCAATCGATTCTCGGTCTGATGTGTTGGGGCGGCATGTTCGTCCTTGACGCCATACGCGAAGAAGGCGAGCGCGAGCAGGTAGATCCCGCCGTTGACGGCGAAGGCGGCGGCCCCGAACAGCTCCCAGAGCGGCCCGGCGAGTGCGGTGCCTGCGACGAGGAGGCCACCAAGGGTCGCAACTTCGAATAACGTCACGACCCGCCCGCGGAGCTGCGCGTCGTGACTCGTCTTCGCGGCCACGTACGAGAGGATCGACGGGACGCTCGCTGCAGTTGAGGCCCCCTCAAGGAGTCGCGTCCCGATCAGCAGCGGGATGGTCATCGAGAAGGGCGTCATGATCACTGCCGCTAACCCGAAGAGTGGCCCAAGGAGCATCACGGGCTTTCGTCCGATGCGGTCCGCGATGATCCCAAAGATTGGCGAACCGAGGAGCTCCGTGACATAGAACGCCAGGGTGATGGTGGCAAGATCAACCGGAGTGATGGTGACCGCCCCCGTCTCGTTGAGATGCTTATTCCACACGATCAAGAGCGCGCCCGTTGTCCCCGTCGCCGTTCGCAACGTGAGGGTGCCGAGCAGGAGGGACTTCATCGAACCAGTCACACAGGCAGCATACGGGTTCTCACGATCCACGGTCGGTATACTTCCCCTATGCCAACGAACGTCGCCCAGTCATATCCATATAAGCGAGAGGGCGAGGCGGAGCGTGCCCAAGCGATCGCCGCAACCCTCTCCCACCATGAAGGGCTGGCTGAGAAACTCGCCGCCGAGGCGCTCCCATACGATGGGGTGGCAGGTGATGAGGCCTGGGCCTGGCGCTGTCGCACGGTGGGCTGCGCCGGGGTGCTTCACACCGCGGGGTACGCCCGCGAAAAGCGCGCCATCGTGGCGCTGTGCGATGGCTGCGGCCTGATCGCCCTTCGATAAATGAGTGGTGAGCGCATCCCCGAGATCGTGCCGATCAGCTCGGCCACCAAGCCAACCCAGGTTGAGATTGTTGGCGATCGGATTCGCATCGCCTCCCTTGAGGTGGTTGACCGTGCACTTGCCGGCTTCCTTGAGAGCCGCTCACCAGAAGATCGTGCCGAGACCGTCGAGCGGGCGATGCGCGTCGGCTTGATGGCCCTGCAGAGCGCGAGTGGCTCTATTGATGTTGATCACATTCGTCGCGCCTTCGACAAACTCCTCTCTGATGCTGGTGAGTCAAACAAGAAGGCGACCGCCGAGGTCGAAGAGATCTTGCGAAAGACGTTCGCCAGCGAGGGTGGCGCGCTTCCAATCACCCTCGAGCGTTTCCTTGGCGACAAGGGGGAGCTGGCACGGTTCACGCGTGACCTCTTCGACGAGAATCGCCGCGATTCGGCGCTCGGAAAGCTCAACACGATCCTCGGAACCTATTTTGACGGGGATGCCAGCAAGCTTGCGCACCTCCTTGACCCGACGCGCGAAGCATCGCCACTGAGCGGATTCCGGGCCGAAATCGCCAAGCGCTTTGACGATGTGTTGCTCAAGATCGTTGAACTCGATGCGTCGCAGAAGGCGGCCAAAGGCGAGCGAAAAAAGGGGACGGCAAAGGGTGTCGACTTTGAGTCACGTGTCGTTGCGGAATATACCGAGCTGTTGCGCGCCACCAATGATGAAATTGAGGCGACCGGGGGCATCACTGGCGCCGTGCCAGATTCAAAGAAGGGCGACGCGGTGATCACGGTGAACGCCCGCGATGCGTCGGCAAGCGTCCTGCGCATCGTCGTCGAGGTCAAAGACAAATCGATGTCGGGTCCCGCGATCGAGAAGGAGCTCGCCGAGGCACGTGAAAATCGCAAGGCCGAAATCGCGCTGATGGTCTTCAGTGAGGCCGCCGCACCGGCAGGCGCTGCCCCCTTCATCATCAGCCGACATGGGGTCTACTGTGTCGTCGACCCTGAGGCGCCCGACGCTGCCATCCTTGAGGCGGGATACCGACTCGCGCGCATCTCCGCGCTCATTCGGGCCAAGTCCGAGGGGAGCGGCGCCGACCTCAGCGCGGTGAAGGATGCAATTGAAGCCCTGCGCAACCGACTGGATTCAGTGAAGGAGATCAAGAAGACGTTGACGGCAATCGATTCGACCACCGAGAAGGCGCGGGACGAACTTGATGCGCTGCGCGCCGCCATCGTGACCGAGATCGATCGCATCGAAGAGCAGGTACGAGCTAGCGCCGCCGCCGCTCACGGGCGGTGAGCAGGGCAATCGCCGATTGGCGACGATTTCTCACCGGTCGCTACGCCGCCTTTCGCACCCTCGCAATCTCCGATGCGATCGCAGTGGCACTCAACGGCGATAGCCTTTCGATCCCCCTAGTAACTACGCTCGGCGCGTCACCCGCACTGGCAACCCTGATCGGCCTCTTCCCCTTCGTTGGCGGCATGTTGCAAGGGCTCATGCCTCAAGCACTTCGCCGGAGCGGCGGCGATCTGCGCCGCCTGACGCTGCTGATCGGTGCGATCGGCCTCTTGCGACCCACCCTCTATATCGCAGTGGTCGCTGCGATCGCCGTTGGTGCACTGCCGCCGCTCGCCGGCATCGGCCTGATCGCGATTGGCTTCGGCGTTGGAGCAACGGCGCAGGCCATTGCAGGGGCGAACGTGCAGACCTGGTTCGGTCGCATCCTCCCCGAGCGTGAGCGTCGATTCGTTGCCCCTCGCGCACTGGCCATTCAATTCGGACTCGGCTCTGTGCTCCTCGTCCCGGTCGCACTCCTGGTTCGTGTCGGTGAACAGGATTGGGGGGTGCTGATCTATGCGCCCGCCTTCACTGGTGGCCTGGTCGCCAGCCTCCTCTTCTTGCGCGCGCTGCGCGGCCTTCCACGTCCTGGAGCGGTGACGTCGGGTCGGGCGGCAACATCTGGCCCGCTCTCAACACCCGTGCGTCGCTTTATCCGCACCAACATCATCTCGGCGCTTGGTGCTGGGTTTGCGCCGTACTTATCGGTGTATGCGATCGTCGTGTTGAAGCAGGATGCGGCCTACGCAATCCTGATGTCGGCGATTGGCTCCGCTGCCGCACTCGTCGGCGCGATCCTGATCGGAAACTGGCTTGAACGAGGCTCAGCGAGTCGCCTCTACCGAATCTCGCTGATCGTGCGCGGACTCGGCATGTCGGCGTCGGCCCTCGCAGGACCATGGAACCCCTATGCACCGATTGTCTTGCTCGTTGTCATTGTGGTCATCACCGTCGGCTTTGCCGCTGGCATGCTCTCGGCGCAAGAGCGCGTTCTTCGACTTGCCTCGCCAGGTGAATCAATTCGTGCGCAGTCTGCCTACGGCGCGACGACCGCTGGTGCGCTCGCCGTCGGGCAGCTCGCCGGCGTGATCGTGCTCGCCCTCCTCCCCGTTGCCTATCCGACATACGTCGGGATCTTTATCGTCACAGGAGCCTTTCGCCTCGTGGCGGCAGCGACGGCAGACGTAGGTGACGATTGGAACGCTGCGACCCGCATTCACCACGGTGATGAGATGCCCGCCGAAACGGCCTTTGAGTCACAGCGCTAAGCGCAGGGCTACACTGCTGATATCGCCGCCCCTCGTGGGGTGGCCAGACCGTGCGAGCCGCCCGTGGCCCGCCCAAGGAGGGATGCGATGCGCGTACCAGTAGAGATGCCGCGACTCGGCTACGACAGTGAGGTAGGAAAGATCGGCGCTTGGACGGCGAAGGTCGGCGACATGGTGACGGCGGGTCAGCCGATCGGAGAGCTCGAGACCGAGAAGGCAACGGTAGAGTTTGAGGCCCCGGTGGCTGGCACCCTCGTTGAGATCGTGCACGCCGCAGGTGCTGAGGTTGCCGTTGGTGCAGTGATCGCCTACGTCGAAGACGGTTGAAATGGATGCGGTCGTCACCGCCAATGAGGCGCTGAACGCCGGTCGCACCGGAGACGATCGCGTGACACTCACCGCCTGGTTGGTGCGCGCGCTCGCTCAATCACTCGTCGCCTTTCCAGCATTGAACGCCGTGTGGGAGGGCGACGCACTTGAGCGATCCACGCCGATCAATATTGGCATCGCCATTGCGATACCAGACGGGCTGGTCGCCCCAGCACTCCTTGATTGTGCGACCAAGGATCTCGCCACGATCTCAACGGAGCTGCGCGACTTAGTTGCGCGCACCAAGATCGGCAAACTGCGCCCTGCGGAGTTTACCGAGCAGACCTTCACCCTCTCAAACCTCGGCTCGTTCCCCGTCACGCAGTTCACGGCAATCGTTACGCCACCGCAAGTTGCAATCTTGGCCACTGGGCGCAGTGAGTCGCGCGCGGTGGTTCGAGACGGTGCCGTGGTGGTGCGCACCATGCTGACGGC
>RGCW01000019.1 GCA_009919005.1 Candidatus Aquidulcis sp.
AACAACCGACTCGTCACCGACGAAGGTCAGCATGTCTGCAGCGGCCTGGTCTGGGTTGTGTGCGCCTTCCTTGGCGTGGTCAAGAACCTTCGCCTTGAGGGTGTAGCCCTCAATCGAAGCCTCCTTGATCGCAAGGAGTGCGCCGTCGCGAGCTGGGCCCGCTGACGCAAGAGCAGAGCCGTTGAGTGGGAAGCTAATCCCGATCGTCAACGTCTTGCCCGCGGTGCTCGCCGTCGAGCCACCGCATGCAGCTGCGAGAATCGCAACTGCTGCAAGGGCGCTAAGGCCCTTCTTGTTAAAGACCTTCATGAGGTCCTCCTATGCTATGTCCAACCGTTCAGGCTGGTCTCGCCTCTGTTCTGGACTACGTGATCACGCCTCACCTACCGAAGTGGCAGAAGCGGCGATGCGGCTGCGTCCAGTGCAGTCGAGTGACGTAATCATGAACGAGCGCGCGACTGTGCGCAACCATTTTTCGCAGCCGGTCGAGCCGGAATGGGCAATGGTTAAGGAATCCGAACCTTTCGCCTAGCGCCCCTCGGCGATGAGGAGGGCGGAACCCTCGGGAACGTTGAGGGCGATCGACCCTACCGAGAGGTGAGCGGTATCCAGAGGGCCAAGGGGGAGCCCGCCGGCAACCGCTGGGCCGGTCGCCGTCGCGATCGCCCCATGGGGCCCCACCACGGCGCTCCCCGCCCAGGGGCCGACGACGACGCGAGCGGTGAAGTGCGTAGAGTTCACGAGCGACTGCTCCCCTGGCTGGTCCCAATCAATCGCGGTGGCTCGAGTTGCACGATGTGCCGCATCTGTTGCTCGGATCGCCTCCTGTAGGTGAAGGGGGCGAGCAGGATCGCTGCGCCCCCAGTCTGCGACGCGGTAGGTTCGATCGGAGGGTTGCTGCACCTCCCAGATGAAGAGTCCTGGCAGCAGGGCATGCAGGCTGCCCGTCGGCACATCAAAAACGTCACCACGCTGAACGGGGTGATGCGCAAGTAGATGCGTGAGGTCGTTGCCCGAGCTAAGGGTAGTTGTGATCTCGTCTGGGGAGACCTTCGGATCGCGGCCCAAGAGGAGCTCAGCGCCGGCGGCCGCCTCTAGCACCACCCAGGCCTCGTGTTTTCCTAAGGCGCTTGCGCCATGCAACTCGCGCGCCAATCGATCGTCCGGGTGAACCTGCACAGAGAGACGCTCTTGTACATCCAACAGTTTGACCAAGACTCCCCCTGGTCGCTCATCCGCCTCGCCAAACCATGCTTCACCAATCGGACCCGCGGGCGCGGCATGTGGCGCACGAGCGCGCAGGCGATCGCCGCCCCAGACGCGCCCAATGAGGCGTGGGGTGAGGAGGGTAGGCGTTGATGTCGGCGCAGTCACGCCGTTCAGTCTACGTTGAGGATCAGGGGGCAGTGAAGGTGACGGTATAGGTATAGGAGTACGCGGGCCAGTTTGTGCTTGCCGCCACCAGTCCTTTGATCTTGCAGGTCTTCGTTGCGTCGCCCGCTACGGGCTTCAGCGTCAACTTTCCTGAGGCAACAACACAGGCGGCCGCCGAGGCGGTGCCACCCGTGGCCTCGCTCCACGTGATCTTTGGCGAGCCTGTCGCCGCCTGGTACCCCGAAGTATTGCCATCATCGAAGTAGCTGAAGAGCGTGATGGTTGAGTTGGCGAGCGCTGGGGTTGCCGGTGGCACTCCCACCACAGCACCTGGCGCAGGGGCGACAAGCGTCCCTTTGCCGAGCGTGTAGGTGAAGTAGTTAATGCCCCCGAGATACGGTGGAGCGGCCACAGCGGTGATCCCAACCGTGCACGCGCCGATCTTTTTCACTCGCAGATAGGTGTAGGTGACCCCCGATGAGAGCACCGTCTTGACCTCGCAGTACGCCGACGAGGCTGCTGCAACCGCGTAGGTCTGTTTCGCCCCAGAGACTGCGGCGACGGTTGGTAGCGCATGCCATCGCCCAGCAGCAACGCTGGTACTTGTCGTTGATGTGGTCAGGGCATCACCGACCTTGTACTGCAGGCTCAGGCTATCGCCGAAACTAAAGACCGCCATCTGTGCAGTGACATCGAGTGCGCCACCGCCCGATCCAAAGATCGGCGTGGCGGTATCGGCCGTGCCGACACTTGCGATTCCAAACCCTTCACTCGTGGGGAAGACCGACTCCTCGCCACCATCGATCACAAGATCGGGCGCCTCATCCTCTGACGCCGGATAGTCAATGTCGCCCGGCTTCTCGCCGCCGAAGTAGAAGCCGTCGGCGGAGGAGGGATCGTTCACGGTACTGACGTCGCCTTCGGCGGATGGATCGTCCGCAACGGCGGTCAAGAGGTCGTCGGCTTCGTCGTTGAGGTCGGCGAGTGTTGTTGCCGCAGGCATCATCTCTTCAAGGTCCATCTCGACCGACATCACGCTGCCACCGCTGGCCACAACGACCACATCCACAACGCCAGTTGTTGGATCGGCCTCCACGGCGATCGTCTCTGCAGAACTGATCGCATTTTTGAGGGCGAGTGCCGAGGCGAAGCCCATCGGTGCAAACGTTGCGGCGCCATCGAGGCTGTAGAGCGCCGCTGCAGTAGAGGCCGTCGTCCCCGTGCCCGCATCCTTCTTGATGGTGAAGACGAGACCGGTGTCGCAATCCATCTTGAGGTCGCGGAAGTCGCCACCCTTATAGCCGCTGCTCGTTGTGGCCGGGCTGGAGACGCTCGGAGTACCGCCGCCAGCGATCCCGGAGATCCTGATCAACTTGCCATCGTCATAGCCGCCGGTAGAGCTCTCGTCGGAGACGGCGATGAGGAGCAGGTCCTCCACCGCATCGGCGATGTTGACGCCGAGCGAATTGCCACTGGGACCGTCCTTCGGGCAATACGCCACCGCTCCGATACGCCCAAGCGGGGCTGTGTAGCCACCCAGCGGCTTACTGCCAGGGTGCTGCACGAAGGAGGTTCCCTTCAAGTAGTAGAGGTCATCGATACACGGTTGATCACCTGCCTTGGTGTTATCCCCGTCGGCCCTCAGGGTCACCAGCACGACGGTGTAGGCGTCCGAGGCGCTTGCCTGGCTTGATGGGCCCGAGCCGAGCACGACCAGTGCCGAGTTGGTCCCTTGGATGCCGGTGATCGAGACCGTGTCAGCTGAACCGCTCAGCCCGAAATACTCCCCGTCGAACATATCGCCACGAATTCCTACGTTCAGCGTGGAATCCATGCAACCGGTTGTTTTCTGGCCCGGATCGGTTGGGCTTGCTCGCTCCTCACGGATCGCGCCAGCTACGAGGGCTGAGCCGCTCATCGTCTCCACGGGCGCATCAAAGTCAACCGTGGCGCAGTTCGGATCCACACCTACCGTGCAGCCAGAGACGCCATCCGAAAGGTCACCGTTGTCGTCACCGAGTTCACCATTGGCAATGTCGCGCGCGGTTAGCCACTCGTCATCGGTAAAGTGAGCGACCGAGAATCCGCCGCCGGTCAGTGATCCAGTGAGGATCCAATTGCTCCCTTGCTCACTCGCACCAGAGCCCTCGTTGGCGCTCTTCCACCACGCGATGGAGTTTGCGCCGCCTCCGGCAAAGGTGTAGTAGGTCTTGCCTCCGTCATAGCTGATCACGGATCGGCCGCCACCAGTGAACGAGAAGGTGGCTACCACTCCGTTCGGATCAGAGGGGTTGAACGCGGTATCGCGAATCACGGGCGCCGCCATTCCCGTAATGGCGAACCCGCCCGAACTCGACACGGTGCCAGGATCGGCGCGGTTGGCGATGTAGTTCCAGGCGCTATGCGATGCCTGTGGGAAGAGGGGGACGTAGTTCGCGGTAGCGGCGCCGAGGAACTTCACGTTGCCGTCGCCGCCGGCGCGCTTCCATGTCGCCGCCTTCACAAGGCCGCGCGCACCATCGCCCGACAGAACGACTGAGCTGCCGTTCGATCCAGACTGGAAGTTGAAGCCAGAGTCAAACGCGGAGCCCGTGTTGTTATTTGCGCCAGGTGCATCCATCACAATGACGTGCCCGTACTCGGTTTGCCCCGATGCTACGAACGCGCCACCGATGTCGCTCGTCGACTTCACGTTGATGCCGTGCACCACGATGCAGCTGCGGATCATCGCTACGGTGCCGTAGTACTCGCCACTGGTCGCGCCGTAGCCGGTCGAATCTTGGAAGCCGAGCATCGGTGCCACAGATCCAACAGCGGGCGTGGTGTTCTCGCCGCATGACGCCATCATTCGGCGGTCATCGTCAGGTGTTGCAGGGTTGTTGGGCTCGCACTCCAGACCTGCGTCACCGCCACCACCAACTTGCCCAACAGCTCCAGATGTGACCGGCGCCTCAGTTTCAACATCCTCACTGCAGCCGTCCCCAACAAGGGAGTTCCCGTTGCGCGAGTAAAGGTTGTTCTGGACTATGTGGTCGTCGCCTGAATCTGCATCTGCGGCGAGTGATGTTGCCGCCGTTTCCCAGTGGTCGGTGTTGTCATATGTGCCAAGCGCGGTGATGGCACGATCATTCGTCACCCAGGTGGCGATGCGTACCGTGGCGGTGCTGCTGTTTGGGCCACTCGATGAACGATCCCAAATAGCAATGGAGCGCGGACCCTCATAGTCGGTGGAGTCCGCGTCGTTATTATCGTCAATTCCGTCGTTGTTGATGTCTTCGTCTAACAAGCCCGATGGCCCACCGAACACCATGAGATCTTGTGCGGTCTGCCCTCCACTCACGGTGGTATCGCGGCTCAAAGCGCAGCCTTCTAGGTCGGCGCAGCCATCCAGGTCTTCATTTTGGAATGGACTCTTCACCTCAAAGAGCGTGGCGGCCGCGCGCTCTTCGCTCGTGCCGCTGGAGTTGTAGACCTTGAAGTGCGTGTATGAGGCGTCGGTCAGCGCGGTCTTTAGGTCACCCGAGGTGAAGAGCGTTCCCGGCACGCCCGGTGATGGCTGCGGTGGTACGCCTTGCGGTAGTTCAGCGATGACAACGCCACCCGTAGCTCCTTGCTGCGTAGCGATATAGACATGGTCAACGCCAGGCTTGGCATCGAAGAGCCAGCCAGTCCAAGTGCCGCGAGTTGTGCCGCCCGGGGCACCCGCGATGTTGGACTTCATCGCCGCAGTCAACTCGAAGAATTGCCCTGGCTTGATTTCGGTCGCAGCGCACTCTGTTGTCGCGCCATCGCATGGGTTATCTGTACCCGTAATGTTGTCGTCAACGATGGAGTACTCGTCGCCCGTCGGCATGACGGTGGCATAAACGGTGAGTGCCTGAAGTGGTCCTGTTGGTCCGCCGATCAGGCCCCCAACAAGGAAGAGGTAGCTGGAGTGAATGGCATCCGTCTCGTCGTAGGCGTGCGCCCAGTACGGCGTAAACGTTCCACTGAGCGTCGTTGGGGTTGCATTGCCAGCCGTGTAGCTCTTCAGGTCGAAGCTGTTCCACGAGGTGCCGAAGTCGCGACTGAACCAGAGCTTGCCCTGAATGATGACGGCGACTTCGCCCGGCCAGCCTGAGGTGGTAATTCCGGTGACGATGGAGTTCTTATCCATCCCCTCAACGCCATCGTTCCCGGTGGTCTCGGCGCGCTCGTCTGAGGAGAGCACGACGGGCGACCAGGTACCGCCGCAGTCAAACGAACGCCATACCGACGGAGATGTTGAGGTGGTCGCATAGAAGGTGCACGGTGCGCCATCGGCAACGATGTTAGTTGTTTGCCCGCCGAAGGCATTGACCACCTCCATCGGTCGGCCGTTTGATTTGAGTTTGACGATCGTGTAGTGCTCGGCCGTGGAATCCCACGCTGTTCGCTCAAGATCAACCGCGGCGACGCCGTATCCGGAGGCGGAGACGACCACCTTGGTTCCTAGACCTTCGGTTGGATCCGGGTCGTTGCGGTCAACAAAGCTGAGTCCATCTTCATCTGGATCTGCAAGATTTCCGAAGTAGTCCATTCCGTCCCAGATGAACGTGCCAGATGTGCCAGTGATGGAAGAGATCATGCCGCCACGGTCGGCCATACATAGTCGCCAACGTCGCTCGTATTGCCGTTGTTATTGCAGTCGCCCCAGCCAGCGCCAGTGTTCGTCGCAAGAATCAACGGAAGCGAAAAACCAAATTCCGAGGCGATATCCCCGATGGTGAAGGAGTCGGGATTGCCAATCGGCACCGTGTAGGAGCCGCTCGTCTGACCGTCCGCGACAATGGAGATCGTGTAGGTCGGCGGGTCAGAGGCGTAGACGCGTTGGACTGGCACCGCCGCGAGCAGAGTGGCGAGCAGCGAGATCGAGAGGCTTAGGGAGATCAGGCGAAGCCGGCGGGCCACCATGCGTAGAGGGTACACCATCCTTAGGGGCGCTACAAAGTAGTGATGCGAGTTGGAGCCCGCCGTGAACACTGCACACCGATGTGGTGCGTTTGGATTGAGGTTCCATGCTACCGCAGCCCTCAGAGAACGGCGGCGACTGCCGTAGCGACGATGGGGACCTTGGCACTTGAGAGGCCCGCCATGTTGATTCGACCGCGCGATACGAGATACACCGCATGCTCCTCGCGGAGACGCTTCAGTTGATCATCCGCCAGGCCAAGCAGGGAAAACATGCCGCGGTGATTGAGCAGGTGCGAGAAGTCACCAGCACCCACGGCAGCAAGGGCTGTAACAAATGTCGCGCGACTCTGTTGGATGCGTGTGCGCATCGCGCTGACCTCACTCTCCCACTGGGTACGAAGTGCCGCATCGCCAAGGATGGTGGAAACGATTGCGCCGCCGTGGGCTGGCGGGTTAGACCACATCGTTCGCACCGCCATCCGCGCGTGCGTCGCGATCGTTGCGGCGGCGGCGGCGTCCGAACCCACGATTGCAAGGCTGCCCACGCGCTCGTTATAGAGGGCAAAGTTCTTTGACGAGCTGCTCGCCACAAGAAGTTCACAGCCGGTCGCCAGGAAGGCGCGGAGCGATGCCGCGTCTTCAATTAGCCCGTCGCCGAACCCCTGATATGCAAAGTCAAGGATGGGAAGGATGCCCCGATGCGCCATCTGCTCGGCGATCTCGCGCCACTGCTCGGCAGTTGGATCGATGCCCGTCGGGTTGTGGCAGGCACCATGCAGGATCATGGCGTCGCCACCCTTTGCCGCAGCGATCGCATCAAACAGCGCCGTCGCATTGAGCGATCGGGCATCATCGGTGATCCAGTCATGACGTCGCGCCGTGATGCGTGCCGCATCGATGATCTGGGTGTGGTTGGGCCAGGTGGGTTCGCCGACCCAGACCTCTGCTCCGGGGCGCAATCGTGAAACGAGGTCGACCGCGAGGCGAACCGCGCCGGTGCCACCTGGGGTGTGGAGCATCTGCACGCGATCAGCCACTCCCGACTCGATCTCACCCCACGCGCCACCCACCGTACGGAAGAGGAGCGACTTCGCTGCAGCAAGGTAGGCGGCATCGCCGCCGATCGGCGCGTATTGCTTGGTCGTTGCGGTAGCAAGGAGGCGCTCTTCGGCGGTGCGCACACTGGGCAGGATTGGTGTGACGCCAGCCTCATCCATGTACACCCCAGCAGCAAGATTGATCTTGTGCGGGCGAGGGTCGGCTCGAAAGAGCTCAACGATTCCGAATATGGGGTCACCTGGTGCGTCGGTAACTCGTGCGGATAGGGCCCCTTCAGTCATGAGGCGAGTCTAGCCGTGCGACGCGGGCGGCGCGTTTCTTCGCAGGGGCGTACGATCCCGCCGATGAACTTCTTTGACCTTGATCCGATTGGCTGGATGTTGGTCGGCTTTCTTGCTGGCGGACTCTCCTCCCTACTTGTTGGCGGACGTGCAGCGCGCGGCTGTCTACCAAACATCCTGGTCGGCATTCTCGGCGGGATCGTAGGCGGCACGCTGGCGAAGGGTGCAGGATACGGCGACCCGGGTGGCTTCACCGGTTCGGTCTTCGTCGCGCTCCTCGGCTCCGTGATCCTCCGACTCGCCCTGGAATACGTAGATCGACGGCCCCGCAGATGAGCGACGGAGTCGTAGCCGAAAAACCGTTTAGCCCTGGGCTCGCTGGCGTTGTTGGCGCGGAGACCGCAGTCGGTTACGTCGACGGTGCCGCAGGTCGACTCCTCTATCGGGGCTACCCCATTGAAGAGGTGGTCACCAAGGGAACCTATGCCAGCGTTCTCGATCTGCTCTTGACTGGCGAATGGCATCCGAACGCCGAACTCACACCAGAGAAGGTGCCGACCGCGGTGCTCGCAGCGCTCCGCCTCCTCCCATCACACGCCCACCCGATGGACGCGCTGCGTACCGCCATCTCCGTGTGGGGTGCCGCCGAGCGACTCGGCTGGCCACCAACTGCAGACGAGGCGAAGCGCATCGCTGCATTTGCCCCGTCGGCACTCGCGGCGTTCGCTCGACTGCGACAAGGACTTGAACCGGTCGACCCGCAGCCTGGCCTCGGCGTGGCCGCGGCGTTTCTGCAGCAACTCCATGGCGCGGAGCCTGACCCAGCCACCGCTCGTGCACTTGATGCCTACCTTATGGCCGGCGCAGAGCACGGGCTGAACGCCAGCACCTTCACCGCGCGCGTGATCATTGCCACGCGTTCAGATCTCGCCTCCGCGATCTGCGGCGCCATTGGTGCCATGAAGGGGCCGCTCCACGGTGGCGCCCCCGCCGAAGTGATCGGTCAGCTTGGCGAGATCGGATCGGTTGACCGCGCCGAGGACTGGGCGCGCGGCAAGCTCTCCCGCAAGGAGTTGATCATGGGGTTCGGGCATCGGGTGTACCGCGCCTATGACCCACGAGCGGCAGCACTTCGCAAGGTGGCAGAGGCGATGCCAACTAAGCCGGCCTGGCTTGAGTTGGCCATCGGCGCTGAAGAGAAGATCCTCAAGGTCTTTGAAGAGATGAAGCCTGGCCGCGCGATGAAGACGAACGTAGAGTTTTACGCCGCCGCGGTACTTCAGGGAGTTGGCCTTGTGCCAGATCTCTTCCCAGCAACGTTCGCGCTGGCGCGCATTGCCGGTTGGTCAGCGCACGCGATTGAACAGGCTGGCGTCGACAAGCTTATTCGCCCCGATGCGAAGTACGTTGGACACACGGAGCGACACCTCCCCGCATAGCGCGCCATGCGGCACGCTCGCGGGTGTGTCAATCACTTAGTCGCGGCGCGAGAGCCCCATGCTCAAGCCGGCTGCGCCAACGAGTGCAGGCGCGAACAGGAGTGCGATCGCGATGATCAGCGCATGCAGCTCGCTCGAACCCCCATCGCCGATGTTGGCGCGTGCCTCTTCGCCCGTAAGCACCACGTCGTACATCGCTTCAGCCAACTCAATCGAGCCGATGTCATTTTTCGCCACAAGTCCAGAGTCCATCTGCCCAAGGGTGAGTGGGCCGCCAAGAAGGACTGCGCTCAACGAAGCCTCTGTATCGGCAAGATCCTGGCAGTACATCTTGGTGGAAATGAGATCACTCACGGTGTATGTACCGTCGCTGTTGGTGGTCACGCTTCCGCCAAGCTGATTGCAACCGATGGTGGCGCTAAAGCTGCCGTCGCTACCGAAATACATCTGGCCAGCAATCACCTCATAGCGAACATCATCAAGTGATACCGCCAGGATCGCAAAGTGTCGACCAAACGTTGGCGTGATCTCGCCACCCGCTCGTGGGCAGTTCGTGCTTCCATCGGCAGTGATCCAGCAGGCCCCGCCTCCGACTGGCGGATCAATCGGGGGCACTGGGAGCCCCGACTGGCACATCACGGGCACGGCACCCGTCGCGTCGGGTGCACACGGGTCCTCCACCCCGACCGTTTGGATGTACACGCACTCGGCTGGTGCCCCTTCGGGGATGACGGGGACGCCGTCTACGTACTCAACTGCTGGGCACTCCACACCGATAGGGGCGGGTGCGGGGGTGGCCTCGTCGGCGGCCATCACAGGGCGCGCGCTCGGTGCAATCAGTAGTCCAAGCATGAGAACTGCGGTGAGTACCCGGGTCATGACTGCCTCCTACGGTTCTGGGCTCATTCGAGCCCCTCGCAACCTTAACGCTCAGGAGGCGCGACCGGTTCCCTGCCTAGCGCTCTCCGCGCAGCGCCTTGGCGAGCTGTTCACCGTGATCGAGAGGGTGCCGGGTATAGATGCGTAGCCACTCGTCAAGTGTGAAACGGCCCCGCTCGCTGTGTTGGGCATACCGTTCGAGATCCGCCTCCGTCAGGTGCTGGAGCACATTGAAGGTTCCCGCTCGCACCGCCGAGAAGACGGCGAGCGAGGTGTCGATGGGATCAGTCTCATATCCAAGGGCTGGGCTCGCCGCCCAGGCCCCCTCGTCATACCCCTGAATGATCGAGCCGGCTGGCTCGGCAACCATACGTCGCAGTCGCGCGTACGACTGCGCTTCGCTATCTGCCAGGTGATGAATCACCTGACGCGGCGACCAACCTTCGGGATGCTTGACGTCAAGCTTGAGTCGATCGAGAGCAGCGACCTGCTCTTCAAAAGATTTCGTTGCGGCTTCATACGCCGCAATGCGCTCAGCGAAACTCACGAATTAGTGACCCAATCAATCATGTTGGACATCAGCGTCGCAAAGCCGCTCCACTGTACGAACGGCTCGGGGCACCAGTGTGGGCCGATATCTGAAGTCCACACGAGGGCGCGACCCTTGCCAGCCTGCGTCGCAGCAATAAGCGGATCGCCGCCAACGCTCGCTACCAGCGTTGCGCCAGGCTTCAGCACCACTCGGTTGTAGCCGAGCAAGGACGGCATCCCAGCGGGAACTCCAGCCAGTACTGGATGGTTCGCATCAACGATGACTGGCTGGGCGCCCTCTGGCGCCTCCACGCGATCGTCATGGGTGAGGCACGTCACGGGAAGAACCCGCTCGACAGGGCTGCCGGCGAACCGTGCCTTCGCTTCAAATCCCTGGAAGCTGAGATAGCCGCCAGCCATGATCAGTGCGCCGCCGTTTTCGACCCACTCAGCTAGCAACTTCAGTCGGTTTGGCGTTGACTTCCCTTGCAGCCAGGTTTCAATTGGGAGCAAAAATGAGTTGGTACCAATGTCGCTGAGAACGATCACGTCGTACCTGCTCAGTTCAGCAGCGGTGTGCGGGAACTTGGCTGGGACGTCATGCGCGTACATCTGCTCAACCTCATGGCCCTTGGAGCGAAGGGCGCCGTTGTACCAATCCGCACCGGAGTGGAAGGTGACACTGGTGAAAGAGTCAAACCCCTTGTAGTGGGTCGCCTCCGATACCCATGACTCTCCGACGAGCAGAACGCGCTTTCCCATGAACTCCCCCTTTCGGCGCTAGCGCGCCTCTTCAAACAGCCGACGCGGATTATCCGTCATCATGGCGAATCCCTGCTGGAGTGGCACGCCATGTCGCGCAAGTCGCGGCAAGAAGAATTCAACGATGTGCCCATAGCCCGGGCCACCGTTCGCGCGCAACAAGATCTTCATGAAGATGTCGTGCGACATAAGGATTCGCTCACCAAACCCAGCCTTGACCAGTCGGGCAATGTTGCGCGCGTCATCTTCATCGCTGGTGCACGCTGCCTGTTGGTCTGCATAGAAGACTTGCATGCCGATCATGTCGTATTGCAAGTAGATGCCACGCTTCAGAAGCCTGCTCTGGTAGTCGTAATCGCCGCCACTCGGGTTGGAGTGACAGAGCACCACGCTCTGCATCGGCACACCTTGGGCCGCAACGAAGTCGAGCACCTCATCGCCTAGGCGATACCAACCCGGCATGTGAATTTGGATTGGCACCCCAGTTTCGCGCTGCGCTAGGCAGGCACCGGCGAGCGAGTTCCGCTCACGATTGGTGAACGGCTGGCCAACAAAGATCTCGCCAATGAAGCCAGCGCGAATGTTGGTTCCCTGTGCGCCAACCGTCAGGTCGCGAACGATGCGGTCGGCAATCTCGCGCACGCTGCCATCAAGGTGCTCTGGTCCATGCGCTGGGTCGAGGAAGATGCCGCTCCCCATCACCACGTTCAGGCCCGACTCACGGCTGATGCGTGCGAGCCCCTCGGGGTCGCGACCGTTCCCCTTATCGGCGCAGGCCTCCAGCACGGTCCGACCACCTTGCGCCGCGAAGCGCTTCACCTCAGCGATCGCCGATTCAATATCGTCGAGGGCGCAGTTGTCCTTGTTCAAGAATGGATCGTGGCGTAGCTCCCAAATGTTGGTGATGGCGACCTTCTCGTCGACGAGCTCTTTCGAGCGAGCCGAGTCGTCATAGGGCGGATGCCACCACGGCGTGACGATGTTGAAGAGGTGCTCATGCGTGAGGGTAAGCCCCATCTCAGCACTCTCGATCGGTCCGGTGACCGTTTGGACCTCCACCACGTGGCTAACTCGCCGCTTCAAAGAGGGTGCGCGGGTTCGCGGTCATCATGCTGATCCCCTGCTCCAGCGGCACACCGTGCCGAGCCAGCCGCGGCAAGAAGAACTCGACCATGTGCCCGTACCCTGGACCACCGTACGAGCGCAACAGCGTCTTCAGGAAGATGTCTTGCGACATCAGCACCTTCTCGCCGAACCCGTCGCGCACGAGGCGGGCAATGTTGCGCGCGTCGTCTTCATCGCTGGTGCATGACGCCTGCTGGTCAGCGTAAAAGACCTGCATGCCAATCATGTCGTATTGCAGATAGGCACCGCGCTTAAGCAGACGTGTCTGGTATTCGTGATCATCACCGCTCGGATTGGAGTGGCAGAGCACGATGCTCTCCATCGGCACACCGCGAGCTGCGCAAAAGTCAAGCACCTCATCGCCGTAGCGGAACCAGGCGGGCATGTGCACTTGCATCGGCAGATGTGTCTCCCGCTGGGCAATACAGGCACCGGCCAACGACTTGCGTTCGCGCGCCGTGAACTCACTGCCAACCCCAATCTCGCCGATGATTCCTGACTTAACCGTGGTGCCGCGGGCACCTTCGGTGATGTCACGGATCAGTTCGTTCGCAATGTCGTGCTCACTCTTGGCGTCATTCTCTTCTGGCTGCGAGGAGTCAAGGTAGTAGCCGGTGCCCATGATGATGTTGAGGCCGGTGCGCTTGCTGATGGTGGCGAGCCCCTCTGGATTGCGGCCGTTCCCGTCGGCGCTCGTCTCAATGATCGTCTTGCCACCCTGGTCAACAAAGCGCTGCACCTCTTTAATCGCAAGTTCAATGTCTTGCATGGTGCAGTTGTCCTTATTGATGAACGGGTCGTGTTTCAACTCCCAGATATTCGCGATAGAGACCTTCTCATCAACCAGCTCGCGCGAGCGGGGCGAGTCATCGAGCGGTGGGTGCCACCACGAGAGGACATCATTTAGCAGATGTTCGTGAGTCAACGTCAGACCGAGGTCTGCGGAGCTGACGGGGCCGAGGACTGTTTCGACGTTTTTCATGTGCGCAGACTACCGCTCGCTGCCCTCCACCGCGGAGAGTCGACGCACCACGGCGATCCCAGTGGCAAGGACCAGCGTCGAACCGAGGAAGATCGGGGTGAGGGCGAGCAGATCCCCTTCTCGCGGACTCCCAGCGAGCGCGGTGGCCGAGGCGATCAGTGGACCAACGACTGCACCGGCGTAGAGCGGGAAGAGGGAGAGGCTCAGGGCGGCGGTGCGGCGTCGCTCAGTCACCTCGTGTGCGAGCCAGGTGAAGACCATCGCTTGCAGGAGGGCCGACGCTGCGGCGAGTACGAGATTGAAGAGGGCGAGGCCAATGGTTGTCGTGACCAGGACCAATGCGCTTGCTGCGGTAGCACCAGCAGCGAGGCCAACTCCCATCACGCGCGAAACTCCCATGCGCGGCACAAGTTTTGTCGCCAGGATTGGCGCCACTATCGCGCCGCCGAGTGCAGAGAGGCCCGTAAGAAGCCCAACTGCGCCCGCGACTCCAGGTGCAGCAAGAGGTTCCGACATCTGGGCTATCGACGGTCCAATCACCACTTCAGCGATTCGCAGCGGAAAGACCGGGCGAAGCATGCGTTCACCGGCGATCGCGAGCCCCAGCACCAGGTAGCCCGCGCGAATCGTGCGATCAGTGAAGACCTCGGTGAGGCCCCGTCGAGCTACCTCCAAGATGCCCCCTGTTGCAGGGTGGTGTGGGCGTACATCTGGGATCGCCACCAGGTTAGCCAGGATGAGCAGACCGTTGAGCAGCGCGGCGATCAGTATCGGCGCAGCCAGTGGGAGACCGAGACCGTCAATCAGTGTGCCGGCAAGGAGAGGACCCAACGCAAACCCCATCGGTGCAGCGGCACTAAAGAGCGCGATGGAGCGCGTACGCGCATGCGCCGGCGAGACCTCACGAATGGTTGCCAGCATCACTCCGGTGTTGCCGAGCCAGAATCCGAGAGCAAGCGTTGCGCCAACGAGTTGCCACGCCTCTTGGGCCAGAGCGAACGCCAACAACGCCAGGAGGGCGATCACGCCACTACGAACGATGACGAGGCGACGTGACCTGAGCTCGGCGATCGCCAACCAGATCGGCACCTGGGGCGCACCAACGAGAAAGATGCCCGCCGTAGTAAGGCCAGCGAGCGATGCGATCGAGTCAAGAGGGACTCCCGCATGCTCCAGCGCGAGTGGCAGATACGCGTAGATCATGCTCACTCCGAAGATCTCGGCGAACTGCACCATCACATAGATGGCAACGACCCGCTGCCAGTTCAATGCTGAGGCTCGGGGCACTAAAGCTCTCCCCGCCGTGCACGCTCACGCACCTCGTTGGCGCGCGCGCGGATCTCGCGCTGCACCGGCTTTGCCCGCCCCGACCAGGCACGGACTTGCGTAGCCATTCTCGGATTCCGTGCAAACCGATCCGTATGCCTATCAATGAAGTCCCAATAGAGGGTGGTAAACGGACAGGCTCGCTCCCCAGTTGACTCCTTCGGTGTGAAGTGGCACGACGAACAGTCGTCTCCCATCCGTGAGATATACGCACCACCACTAATGTACGGCTTGCTCGTGATGCGACCGAGATCCGCAAACTGGCTCATCGCGACGACATTCGGTGTCACCACCCATGGGAGTGCATCAATGAATGCTTCAAGAAACCATGCGTCTACAGCCTGGGGGCGAACGCCGAAGAGCAGCGCGAAGTTTCCAAGCACCATCAGGCGTTCAATATGATGCGCGTGGCCACTTCGCTGTAGCTTGTGTACAACACGGCTAACGCAGGCCATGCGCGTCTCGCCACTCCAATAAAACTCGGGGAGCTCCTCGCTCGCCTGCAGACCATTGTCGTGCTCCCACTCCCGCCAAAAGTCTACGTAGACGTGGTGCATGAACTCTCGCCAGCCGATGATCTGTCGAATAAACCCTTCAACGCTTGAGAGTGGAATCTCGGACGAGCGAGTCGCATATTCGCGAAGCACGCGGGTGCACACCTCCTCGGGGGTGACCAGTCCGAGGTTTAGTGCTGGCGAGAGGAGTGAGTGGAAGAGATGATCATGCTCCCTTGACATCGCATCCTCATAGGGGCCGAATCCAGCGAGCCGATCCTGGCAGAAGAGTTCAAGCTCTTCCAGTGCCTCGCTCCGCGAGATAGGCCAGCGAAACTCCGCCGCGTCGCCAAAGAGAGCGTGATGATCGTCACGGAGCTCCGCAAGTACCTCTCCAACGATGGACGGAGCAGCATGCTGCCGCGGCGCAGGAAGTTGCATCCCGGGGGCGAGTGACTCGCGATTTTCGTGATCGAGATTCCACTCTCCGCCAAGTGGCGTGGTTGGATCCCCCGGCTCCATCAGCCAGCCGCGTGCGCCACGAACCCGGCGGTACCAGAACTCCATTCGCAGCCCCTTGCGACCCGCCCGAAATTCGGCCCACTCTTCCCGGGTGGTCAGCCACAGTTCATTCGGGACTACCGAGATCGGAACCCCACAAGTTGCCCCCCAACTCTCGATCGCGGCGCGCTCTTGTGGCTGCGCTGGATCCATCACCGTGAGGCCTGAGGGTTGGTATCTATGGTGCAGTTCCGTGAGGGCCGCAGGGAGCGTCTCGGCCGCCACGATCTCGGTCGCCAGGCCACGCACCGTGAGCTCGTGGGCGAAGGTTCGCAGCGCGGCGATCTGCATGGCGACCGCTTGAATGTGGCGTCGTGCGCGACGGTTCCCCGTCACCTCAATCACGAGAACTGGTAGTGAGAACGCAGCCTCGCCAGCGAGGAGCGCGCGCAGCGGACCGACTTGATCAGTCAGCTGATCGCCGAGGATGACGAGGTGTGGTGCTTTAGGCACGACGCTTCCGACATGCGTCGCTGCAGTACTTCACCTCATCCCAGACGCGTTCCCAGCGCTTTCGCCACTGGTAGGGCCGGCCACAGACCACACAGATCTTCTGCGGTCGAATGCTCGGGGGGCGATGCGGCTGACGTGGCTCGCGACGTGCGCCACCCACGACTACTTCGCACCCTCTGCCTTGAGCGCCACGCTGTACGCGGCGAGTGTTCGCTGTCGCGCCTCGGCGTGATCAACGATCGGCAGTGGATACTCCTTGCCGAGCGTGATCCCCGCCGCAGCGAGTGCCTTCGGATGTGCCCAAGGGGCATGGATCGCGGGGGTGCTCAGTGCAGCGAGCTCGGGAACCCAACGCCGCACATACGCACCATCTGGGTCGAAGTTTCCCGCCTGGGTCACCGGATTAAAGATGCGGAAGTATGGCTGGGCATCGGTACCACTCCCCGCGCACCACTGCCAGCCGCCGTTGTTCGCAGCGATGTCACCATCGACCAGGTGGCGGAGGAAGTGGGCCTCGCCCACGCGCCAATCAATCAACAGGTCTTTGGTGAGGAACGAGGCGGTGATCATGCGCGCACGGTTATGCATGAAGCCTGATGCCGCGAGCTGTCGCATTGCAGCGTCAACGATCGGGTAGCCGGTTGTGCCGCTCTCCCATGCGGAAATGGCGCGCTGATCTTGACTCCACTTGACGGCGTCGTAGCTTGATCTCCAGGCGCGTTGAGCTGCGTGTGGCGCGTGCCAGAGCACTTGCGTATAGAAATCTCGCCACGCAATCTGGCTCACCCAGAGTCGCTCACCTGATCGCTCCCCTTCAACGGCAGGCGGCAGTGGTAACTGACGCGCCACTAGTTCTCGAGCGGAGAGGAGTCCGATATGCAGCGCGGCGGAGAGGTGACTTGTTCCCGTGCTATCCGACAAGGTGTTGCGTCGCGCCGCGTACTGATGCACTGATGTCCGCCAAGCATCGGCATGCGCTCGTGCTGCGCGTTCGCCCGGCTTTGGAAGGAGGTCAGCCTGAGCGGTTGGCAGTGAGTGTGCGCTGATCGCTGCGTGATCCGCGTTCGACGTGGGAGTTGGATCAGGTAGCGGCGGGAGGGCGCGTGGTCGCGGTAGCGGACTGCTGGCGTCGACAAGTTCAAGCCACCTACGAAAGTACGGGGTATACACGCCGTAAGGCGTGCCACTCCCCGTCAGCAACTCTTCCGGCTCCACCACAACCAGGCCGCGCTTGGCATGAATGTGTACGCCGAGCGGTGCAAGGAGCTCGGCGATCTCGCGATCACGCCGACGTGCGAACGGGGTGTGGTCACGCGTGATGAACAGGTCAATCTCTCCCGTCCCGCCTACGGCCCGAATCGCACCAATCAACTGCGGTAGCGCAACTGTTGCGGGACCCTGGAGTTCGATGAGATCCGATCCCAGCGCTCGCAGACTTGCCGCTAGCTCCTTGAGGCTTTCGCGCAGGAACCAGGTGCGATTAGCGCTCGATCGGGGGCCCGCGAAGAGGGCGGGCTCCCAGATGAAGATGGGCAACAGCGGGGCAGAGCGCTCCTTCGCGGCGGCAACGGCAGCCACGAGGGCGGGATGATCGGCGAGGCGGAGGTCTCGGCGGAACCAGAGGAGGACGGGAGGGTGCGACATGGTCGCCAGATCATCGCACCTTCAACGCGCCGTGGGCACCCTCATGAGGCGACGAGGGGGTACGATCCCTCCGCCGTGCGTTGCCCGGCGCTGTTCATGTAGCCAAGAGCGAGGGGCCATGCCTGCGAGCGTGATCGTCGGACTCCAGTGGGGCGACGAGGGGAAGGGGAAGACCACCGACTTCCTCGCCGAGCAGGTGTCAACGGTCGTTCGCTACCAGGGCGGCGACAACGCCGGCCACACCATCGTCATCGGTGACGACACGTTCAAACTGCACCTGGTCCCCTCGGGCGTCCTCTATGGGCACATCACCCCGATCATCGGGCCTGGCGTGGTGGTCAACCCCGCCACACTGATCCGAGAGTTTGATGGGCTTATCAGTCGAGGCATTGACGTCTCTCGGGTGCGGGTGAGCCACGCCGCACACCTGATCCTGCCGCATCACATTGCGCTCGACAAAGCCCGAGAGAGCGCGCTCGCTGGCGACAAGGTGGGCACCACCCAGCGTGGCATCGGTCCCGCCTATGAGGATCGTGCCGCCCGACTTGGCCTTCGGGTAGAAGACCTGCTTGATCCAGCCTCTGCGGCGGCGCGACTGGCGCGCGTGCTTCCCGAGAAGCGTGCACTCCTCGCGGCGCTTGGCGCCACCGACTATGCCGAGGCGGTGGACGCGGACGCGGTGGTCGCGATGATTGCTACCTGGGGCGAGCGCCTACGACCGCACATCGCCGACACGAACGATCTGGTACAGCGCGCCTATGCGCGCAAGGAGCATCTCCTCTTCGAGGGTGCGCAAGGAGCGATGCTCGATCTTGACCATGGCTCGTATCCATTTGTCACCTCATCGCATCCGATCGCCGGTGGCGCCGCCACGGGTGGCGGCATTGCACCGCTGCAGATTGATGAGGTGATGGGTGTCATGAAGGCATATGCCACACGCGTAGGGTCTGGGCCGTTTGTCACCGAACTCACCGACGCAATCGGCGAGCGCATTGCCGTCACAGGCCATGAGGTTGGTACGACCACCGGTCGTCGGCGCCGCGTCGGCTGGAACGATGCTGTACCGCTTCGCTACGCGGTTGAGTTGAACGGCGTCTCAAGCATCATGTTGAACAAGCTCGACGTGTTGTCGGGCATTCCTGAGATTCGACTCTGCGTTGCCTACGAGATTGACGGCCGCCGAGTTGATCGTTGGCCAGCATCGAGTGCCGACCTTGCCCGCGCAACGGCAATCTATGAAACCTTTCCGGGCTGGGAGGAGGAGATCACCAACGTCCGCGCCATGGCTGATCTACCCGTCAACGCGCGACGCTATGTGACTGCACTCGAAGAGGTTGCTGGCGCACCGATCGTGCTCCTCTCCGTTGGTCCTGAGCGAACACAGACCATTGAGCGAGCCTGGCGCCCGTTGCGCCACGGAGCGAGATGATCCCCCGCTACGCCACGCCCTCAATGTCGGCGCTGTGGAGTGAGGAGGCACGCTGGAAGGCCGCGCTACAGGTCGAGCTTGCAGTGCTTGAGGCGCAGGTGGCGACGGGCGAAGTGCCCGCCGACGCCGTAGCTGTGATCCGCGCCAAGGCGAAGGTAGATGTTGCTCGCATCAATGAGTTGGAACGCACGACCGATCATGATGTTGTCGCCTTTGTGAACCAGCTCGCAGAGAGCGTTGGCCCAGAGGGGCGCTGGATTCATCATGGCCTCACCAGCAGCGACGTCGTTGACACTGCGCTCGCACTGCAGATGCGCGAAGCCGCAGCGCTCATTGATTCTGGACTCAATGCACTGCTAGCGACCATCGTTCGCCGCGCTCGGGAAGAGCGCGACACGATCATGATCGGACGAACGCACGGCATTCATGCCGAGCCAACGACGATGGGTGCCAAGATGGCGAACTGGGCCTTTGAGGTTTCACGCGCACGGAGGCGGATCGCGGACGCAGCGGCTGAGGCTGCGACGGGGAAGATCTCTGGACCAGTCGGCACCTATAGCCAGATCAGCCCAGAAGTTGAGCAGATTGCGCTGACCGCGCTTGGCCTGCGCGCCGATCAGGCGAGCACGCAGATCGTGCAGCGAGATCGTCACGCCGCCTTTGTGGCCTCGATAGCCATTGCCGGCGGCACGCTCGAACGCATCGCTACCGAGATCCGACACCTACAGCGTACCGAGGTAGATGAGATGCGCGAGCCGTTCCGCGCCGGTCAAGCGGGTAGCTCAGCGATGCCACAGAAGCGCAATCCAATCAAGAGTGAGCGGATCGCTGGCCTCGCGCGTCTGCTGCGTGGCTACGCTGCTGCGGCGATGGAGAATCAGCCGCTCTGGCACGAGCGCGACATTAGCCACAGCTCTGCGGAGCGCATCCTTCTACCGGACGCCACCTCACTCCTCGCATTTATGGTGGAGTCGCTCACCGCAGTGATTGACAGTGCTGAGATTCGTCGAGAGCGTATGCGGCAGAACCTTGATGCAGGGTTGGGCCTCTACGCCGCCTCACGTCTCTTGATCGCCCTCGTTGATAAAGGGGCGCAGCGTGACGGCGCGTATGCAATCGTGCAAAACGCCGCGAGCAGAGCACGCGAGGCGAATCGACACCTCCTCGATGTGTGCCAGGCAATGCCCGAGATCACAGCGGAGCTGAGTCGCACCGAACTGCTCAGCCTCTTTGATCCAGGTGCTTCTATTGCCGGTGCGGCGTTGCTTGTTGATCGGCTCGACCAGTTAGAAGTCGGCAACTAAATCAAACGGCCGAGACCCCGAAGGGTCCCGGCCGTCCGGGTTGCTCTAAGAGCTGCTGGACTCAGCGCGCTGGGCGTCGGGTCGAGAAGCAGCTGTCGCAGTAGACCGGCTTACCGCTCGTTGGCAGGAAGGGGACCATGGTCTCCTTGCCGCAATCCGAGCAGGTTGCTGGGTGCAGCTCGCGTGGTCCGCGAGGTGCGCGTGGGGCGCCGTAGCCGCCGGCGCTGTACGAGCTGCCGCCGGTGTAGCCACCGAAGCCGCCCGCCGAACCACCCTCGCGCTGCGCCTTGCGGGCGTTGCGGCATGGTGTGCAGCGCTTTGGCTCAGTGAAGCCGCGCTCGGCGTAGAACTCTTGGTCCCGCGCCGTGAATACGAACTCCTGGCTGCAATCCATGCAGACCAAGTTCTTGTCTGTGTACATTCCGTTCACTCCTAGTGC
>RGCW01000020.1 GCA_009919005.1 Candidatus Aquidulcis sp.
CTCTTCCCGTATGCAGCACCTCGTGCGAACGCTACCGCTGCAACATCCGTAAAGCCGATCGCGGTACACGCCGCCGCGACGGTCTCACGCGAGACGACGTCGATCGCACCAGCCGCGGACGCCGCACTGACAACCGCTCGCGAGGATCTCGCAACCGCAATTGACACGCTCGCCAACGTCTTACACGAGATTGATCAGCCGACTGGCGGAGTCGCCCTAAGTGCTACAGATCGCGCCAACATGGCCAAGTGGCTACTGATCGCACGGAATAAATTAGATAACCTGGCCGCCATCTTGCGGCAGAAGGCAGAGTAACCCGAGCCCTTAGATGTAGACCACCTCGTGAAAGGTAGCTACCAGAAAGTCGATCAGGCGCTCGCGGCCACCTTTCGGATCTGTAGCACGAATACCCGGGATGAGGCACCAAAGACTGACGGCGGGAAGGAGAAGTCGGCCATCAGCATCACGTCCCATCGTTGCGGCGGGCCCACCGCCGAGTGTGTAGGCGCCAGCAAGTCCATCCTCATCTAAACGGGTTGCGTGTGAGAACTCATGGATTGTGGCAATGATCCCCTTACGTTTTGCCATATCACGCAGTGAGCCAGTTGCCCAGGCATCAATCTGGCTGTCGCTTTGCTCAAGCAACTTAACCCGATAGGCCTGAGGGCTCTCGCTGAGACCGGTGGCCACCACGTTCAATTGCCCGAGTTCATACGGTTGCCTGGATATGCCGCTGCGGCAAAGAGCGATACCCCGAAAGCGGCGAGGATTAGCGCCAGTGCGATTCGGCTCAGCACATTTCCCTCCATCTACCCTCTTCCAGAAGCTGGCTCCGGCGGTAGGATTCGAACCTACGACATGGCGGTTAACAGCCGCCCGCTCTACCACTGAGCTACGCCGGAATGCCTGCGGCCGCTGCCGCGAGCGGAATAGTAGCAGGGAGGAGCGTCGCTCCACCCCGCAGCGCCTACCCCCTAGTCGAGATAGTCGCGCAGCTTTCGGGCCCGAGACGGGTGCCGTAACTTTCGCAACGCCTTCGCCTCGATCTGGCGAATACGCTCGCGGGTCACATTGAACTCCGCACCTACCTCTTCAAGGGTGCGTTGGCGCCCATCCTCGAGACCGAAGCGCAGCCGCAATACTCGTTGCTCTCGGAGGCTCAGTGATTCGAGAGTGGCGATGATCTGCTCGGAGAGCAGCTGGCTGTTCGCCGCCTCATCCGGTTTCTTCGCCGCCTTATCCTCAATGAAGTCACCAAGGTGGCTGTCCTCCTCTTCGCCGATCGGCGTCTCCAGCGAGACAGGCTCTTGGCTCACCTTGCGCATCTCACGCACACGCTCCGCCGTCACCTCGGACTCGGTGACCTTGGTGAGCTCCGAGGCGATCTCCTCATCGGTTGCCTCTCGGCCGAGCTCCTGGAAGAGCTGACGCTGCACACGGGTAAGACGGTTCAACTGCTCATACATATGCACCGGGATGCGAATGGTGCGGGCTTGGTCCGCGATCGCTCGCGTTATTGCCTGGCGGATCCACCAGGTCGCATACGTTGAGAACTTGAAGCCCTTGATGTACTCAAATTTCTCAACGGCTCGAATCAGACCGATATTCCCCTCTTGGATCAAATCCAAGAAGCTCATGCCGCGTCCTATGTATTTCTTAGCGATCGAGACGACAAGGCGCAGGTTCGCCTTGGTCAGCTCCTCGCGCCCACGCCAGCCGAGTTGCACCACGTAGCCTTCACGGCCGCGCAGTTTGCCGAGCGCTGGGTTCTCAGGGTCCCATCCCGCCTCGCGAATCCAATCTTTCCCATCTTTCGTGATGTGCTTCCCCTGCACGATCCAGGTCTCGAGTGCTGGCCATGCGATCTCATCGCGTGCCCAGAGGAAGAACTTTTGCAGCACGCCGTTATCGCGACTCTCCATGTCGCCAGTCCCAACTGTCGCGAAGGCGAAGTCGATGATCTCCGCCGTCTTCGCCGCAAGGTTGCGCCGATTCGGCTCGTTAAACGCTTTCACCAGACTCTTTGCAATCATCAGGTTCTTCTTGGCAGTCTCGCCGGTCACTTCGCGCGAGGCCTTATCGAAGCCGGTGACCTTGCACTCGTGGACGTGATGCCCCTTGACCCATGCGCCGATTGCGTCGGCATAGGTCGCGTGCGCCTTGGCGGCGAGCGCTGGGTCTAGGCGGTACCACTCCTTCTTCTTGCGCGTCTTGAGTTCAGTCTCGTGGTAGGTCCACTGATGAAGGTTGTAAACAGCCTTCCACGGCTCGTCGGCCATCTGTTCGCCAAGTTCAATCATCTTGGCGAGAACGACCTCCTCTTCAGCCGTAAGCAGGCCAACGCGACCAATCTCTTTCAAATACATGCGTACCGGGTCGTCGACGCCGGTTGATTCCGCTACAGGCTCAGCAACGTCAGGCTTCTGAGCCTCTGGTGCCACAGCATCAACAAGGAGCGCCGCCGCGGCCTCTGGGCTGAGCATCTCTACGCCATCAACCTCAATCTCCTCAAGGTCTGCAGCACCTGGCTCTGCGACGCCGTCGAGCTTCCCCGGGGTGCTCGTTGCGGCCTTGCCCTTCGCGGCGCCACTCGGTGACTTCGGGGGAGTGGCCGTCACTGCTGGTGCACTCTTCTCGATCTTTCCCTTTTCGCCTCTCTTGTCACTTGTGCCACTCTGGCTCTTCGATTTGGACGCCACGTCGCCTGTGGTTGCGAGGGAGCCGCGTCGCTTCCCCTTCTCGCTGGTGTCCCTCTCAGCTTTCGCTGATGTCGAACCTGCTTTCGCCAATGGCTTTGTGGGCGACTTCGTGGTCAACGTAGTTGTTGACTTCGCCGACTTAGTGGCTGGCTTCGCCGCAGGTTTTACTGCTGGCTTTGTACCTGGCTTGGTCGCCGATTTAGTGGCTGGCTTCGCCGCAGGCTTTGCCACTGGCTTGGAAGTTGGCTTAGCTCCCGGTTTAAAAGTCGGCTTAGTTGCTGACTTGGTGGCCGACGTTGTACTGGGCTTTGTGATCGGCTTCGCCGCAGGCTTTGCCACTGGCTTAGCTACGGGCCTTGAGGCCGAAGCCTTCTCACCCTTCCCAGATAGGGCAGCAGTCTTGGGAGCCTTTGACGTGGCCAGAGAGCCGCGCTTGGCCGTTGGCACCGGCTTCGCCTTGATCGGACGCTTCTCAGCCGCCTTCGGTGCCACCTTTCGCGCAGACGTTCCACCAGCCACAGCGACAGGTTTCGGCGTGCCCTTCGCTTTGAGTTTCGGTGCAGGCTTCGTAGCAGGCTTCGTGACAACTTGCGCAGCAGCCGTATGGGCAACCTTTGTCGGAGAGGTCTTCGCGGTCGCCGCCTTCGCTGGCGTGCCCGTGGACTGTGTGGCTACCTTGCTTGACTGCTTCGCCTTGGTCACTTACGCCCCCCCTTTGCCGCTGTGAGCACCCCCGACGCCAAAAAGCGACGATCAAGTGCCTTCCGCTTCTGCCCTAGCTCTCGCCCCGTCTCCATCAACGATCGAACCCGGGCGGCATCCCCCTCGCGCTCGGCCTCAGCGATCTCGCCACGAGACCACGCCATTGCCTCCTCCAGGCGATCCGCTTCGAGGCGCAGAATGGTCTGATCAATGCCGATACGGATTCGCTCCATCTCCGCGGTTGCCCCACCGCGTGCAGTAAGCGCTAGAGCTAGGCGACGCTCTTCGCCCTCAATCGTACTTGGTAGGCGCTCAATGGCATCTATCGTCACACCCGCCTCGAGGGCGGTGTCGAGTGCGGCACGCAGCGCGCGCCACAGTGATCGCGCTAAGCCACTAGTAAAAAGCTGATCGGCAATTACGTCACGAACACGCAGCCGCTCGGCAGGCGCGGCGATCAGAAGTCGCAGTAACTCAGCCTCTGGGGGCGTTACACCCGCAAGGATTGATTCGACATCGCCGTCCGCATCAGCGGCGCGAACGCGATCTGCAGAGATCCGACTCTCGGCGCCCGTGCTTGGCGCACTGCGAAGGATAAGTGCCTCGCGGATTGAATTGTCATCAACTCCGATACGACGCGCAGCCACGGCGATGTACCCATCGCGCACGATCGGGTCGCGTAAGCTCCGCAGGATTGGCTTGATCCCGTCAATGGCCCGCTTGCGACCACCAAGGTCTTTTACATCGTGCGCCTGAGCATGGGTTTCAATCAGGTATTCCACAACGGGGGTTGGCTGCTCCGTTGCGGCACGCCAGATCTCCGGTTGATCTCGAACCACTTCGTCGGGATCCTTGCCATCAGGAAGGCGAACGATCCCCACGTCAACGAGCGAGGGGCCGCCCTCGGCGCTGCCGAGTTCGGTGACGAGTCGGAGAAGTTCGGTGGCACCGAATGCACCCGCCTTGGCACCAGCAGCATCAACGTCGTAGGCCAGGAGAATCTTCGAAGCGTAGCGAAGGAGCAGCGCAACCTGAGCGGGCGTCAGAGCGGTTCCCATGCTCGCCACCACATTGGTGAAGCCAGACTGATGTGCCATCAGTGCATCCGTATATCCCTCGACGAGCACCGCGGTGCCACTCTTGCGCATCGCGGCTTTTGCCTTGTCAATGAGATAAAGCGTTCGCGACTTATCAAACAGTTCCGTCGCCGCACTGTTCAAATACTTCGGACCGCGATCGCCACGTTTGTCATCGTCAGGGAGCAGTCGGCCGCCTAGTCCGGTGATCTTGCCGTTCGCATCGCGGATCGGAAAGATGACACGGGCACGGAAGCGATCATAGGGACCGCGTCCCCCTTCGCGTTCGTTGGTGAGACCGACCGCAGCGAGTTCGGCAGGTGTTGCTCCGCGCTTCGCCGAGAGCGCCTTTGAGCAGGCGTCCCATGAATCGGGTGACCAACCGAGTCGCTGCCCCTCAATCGTTTCGTCGGTAAAGCCTCGAGCGTGAAGGTAGTCGAGGGCGGGTCGACCCAACTCGTGTGAGGTGAGAATGGCGTGGTAAAAGCTGACTGCACCCTCCAAGACTTCACGAAGGCGCGCCTTGCGGGCATCCTCTGCTCGACTGCGATCATCGATGGTGACCCCCGCCTTTGCGGCGAGGAGGGTCAACGCCTCACCGAACGGCAGGCTGTCGCGTTCCATCACAAAGGTGAAGATGTCGCCCCCCTTTCCGCAACCGAAACACTTCCATGTCTCTCGAGCAGGCGTAACCACGAACGATGGAGTCTTCTCACCGTGGAACGGACAGAGGCCCTTGAAGGCGGCACCCGCCTTGCGCAAAGCGACCGTTTCGCCAACCACGTCAGCGACGGAAAGTCGACTCTTGATCTCAGCGACGCTCCCGGAAGCCATCGGTGGGGGGACCTCCTTTGCGGTTCGGTGATCGGGCAAAGCAGTTGCCCGTGGGTGTCAAGCGCTGTTGTGCGCAGGATAGCAGCCTGCCCCACGCCAAGACCAGCACGCCAGCACGCCCCCTCCCCTACACTCCCCTGCAACGGCGACCCGCCCGTGGCGCCGACTGTGAGGAGGCCCAATGGCAGAGTCGGCAGCTACCCCCGCCGCGCTCGGCATCCTCGCCGACGACCCCGCCTACAACGCAACCCTCTCCGCGCGCATTGATGACACCGACACCCTTGCTCGCGTCTGGATCAAGCCCGATGGCGCAACGACCCCATTTGAGCCGGGCCAGTACGTGACGATCGGCGTCAAGGTTGGGGAAAAATTCGTACAACGTCCCTACTCGATCGCCTCCTCCGCCCGCGCGCTCAACGATGGTTATGAGCTCTATCTGCGACTGGTCCGTGGCGGCGCATTCACCCCGCTCGCCTTCGCCCTTCCAGTCGGGCACCGCCTTCGAGTCCTCGCACCCAAGGGGAAGTTCACCATGGAGCCAGCCGACACGCGTGTGCAACTCTACGTTTCATCTGGAACTGGAATTGCGCCGTTCGTCAGCATGGCGCGCACACTTGCCGATGACGGGGCGCCACGTCGCGCGATCTACCTCAACGGCGTGAGCTATGTGAGCGACATTGGCTATCGGGATCTCATTGAGGGGTGGGAGAGGAGTGGCGCATATCCGGCCACGTACGTTCCCACGATCTCTCGACCGAACGACCCGCTAAACGCAGGGTGGACGGGGCGAACAGGTCGCGTAGAGAGCATCATCAAGTTGGCCCTACGCGATCTCAACATTAGCGCGACTGAGGCGATCGCCTATCTCTGCGGTAACCCGGAGATGATCGTGGCCGCCGAGCGAGAACTCGCCGAATATGGCCTACCGGCCGAAGCGATTCATAAGGAGCTCTACTGGCCCGCGGGGAAGCAACCTACGGGAGCGGCCGAGGTTTAAGGGCGCGAGGCGCGCAGTTTTGCGAGGAAGAACTCTTCCAGCCGATCGGCACTGACGCGCTCCTGCTCCATGGTGTCGCGATCGCGCACGGTCACCGCGTTGTCATCCATGGATTCAACATCAACGCAGATGCACCATGGCGTGCCGATCTCATCTTGGCGGCGATAGAGCTTGCCGATTGCCGCCGTGTCGTCGTACACAGCGGTGAATTCGCGGGAAAGGCCGTCGCGAATGCGATGTGCCATCGCGACCAGATCGTCACGCTTCTTGAGAAGCGGAAGCACGGCCACCTTGTAGGGGGCCAGTTCTGGATGTAGCGATAGGACCACACGTTTCTCGTCGCGAACAACCTCCTCGCGGTACGAATCGATCAAGAAGGTGAACGCCGCACGATCGGCGCCAGCGGCTGCCTCAACAACCCACGGGGTGAATGAGGTTTCCGTCGCGGGATCAAAGTAGTCCAAGCTCTCGCCACTTTCGGCGGCGTGGCGGGAGAGGTCAAAGTCGCCACGATTGTGAATTCCCTCGAGCTCTTTCCAGCCGAATGGGAAACGGTACTCAACATCAATCGCACGCTTGGCGTAATGGGCCAACTCATCGGGTGCGTGCTCACGCATGCGCAGACGCTCAGGCGAAACTCCATATGACTTGTACCACTCGAGCCGTCGTGGCAGCCACTCTTCAAACGTCGCCGTTGCAGCTTCGTCGGGTCGAACGAACAGTTGCAGCTCCATCTGCTCAAACTCGCGCATTCGGAAGACGAAGTTTCCAGGGCTGATCTCGTTGCGGAAGGACTTGCCGATCTGCGCAATTCCGAACGGGATCTTCTTGCGCGACGAATCTCGGACGTTCTTGTGCTGCACATAAGCACCCTGTGCCGTCTCTGGGCGGAGATAGACGACGGCTGCGTCCTCCTCCACTGGCCCCATGAAGGTCTTGAACATCAAGTTAAAGCGTCGTGGCGCGGTCAGTGCCCCCTCACAATCTGGGCACTTCAGGCCTATCTTGGTGACGATCTCCACGTCGGCCAATTGGGTGGTGGTGAGGTCGCCCGTCCCTGGAAGTTCGTCGAGTCGATATCGCCGCTTGCAGGCGGTGCACTCAACAAGGGGATCGCTGAACGATCCGACATGGCCCGAAGTCTTCCAGACCTGCGGGTGCATCAGAATGCCGGCATCGAGGCCAACAACCTCGTGTCGCTGCTGCACCACGCTGCGCCACCATGCACGCTTGACGTTGTTCTTCAACTCAACGCCAAGTGGTCCGTAGTCCCACACAGCGTTGATGCCACCGTAGATCTCGGAGCTCGGGAAGACAAAACCACGGCGCTTGGCCAGTGAGACGATGGTGTCGAGATCTGAGACAGCAGGGGTGGCGTCCGCAGCGGCGGTGCCAGCAAGTGTCTTGGAGGAGTCAGCATTGATACCCATTGCGGGGAAGCCTACCTGATCAGCCTGGTCCCCTATGTAGCATCCGCCTTCGGTGCTGGTGTCGGTGCGCTCGACGGTGCCTCTGAGGAGGCAGAGCTCCCACTCCGACGATCGAGCTTGGCCCATCCACTCCCCTTGAAGTGGATGCTCGCGGCGGAGAACTGTCGCTCGAGCGACCCACCGCACCCCTCATGGGTGCGTGGCTCCTGATCATCAATGCCGTGCAGAACCTCGACGGTGGCCCCGCACGTCAGACAGCGATAATCGTAAAAGGGCATTAGGAGCCTCGTTCCAGGCGCGCGATCTCATCACGCAGCTCCACCACGCGTCGCTCCGCGCCGGCAACGACCGCGGCGGGTGCCTTTCCGATAAATGAGGGATCTGCAAGCCTCGCCTCTGCGGCACTCAACTGCGCCCGTGCGGCCGCAAGATCTCTCTCCCGACGTACACGATCAGCTTCTAGCGTCGCTGGGTCGGCCTCTGGCGGCGCAAGGCGTGCGGTTAACGCACCGGCGACGACCAGCAAGCCATCTCCCGAAGATGGGAGTGCGCTGACGATCTGTAGCGGGCGTACGCGCGCGAGTCGTTCGATTGCGGAACGCAACCCTTCGCCTGACGCTGCAAGGCTCGAGGGTGCGGCAACAGTCAAGGGAATCCAGGAGCCCGCGGCAAGCTTGGCGGTAGTCCGTGCGGCGCGAACCTCTCGTACAAGTTCTAGCCATTGATCGATGTTGCTTGCGGTCGAGCGTGGCTCCCTATGTCGCGCGGGCCAGGCAGCGGTCGCGAGCAATCCAGGATCATCTGCACGCTTCGGCAGAACCTCCCAGATCCCTTCGGTGATAAATGGCGCGATGGGATGGAGGAGGCGCAAGAGTTCATCGAGGGCATCTACCAGCGTCCACCAGACGGCCGTACGCTCACTGGCTGGGCGCGCATCGTCCATGAGCGTCACCTTGGCGATCTCGATTGCCTGGTCGCAATACTCAGCCCAGATGGCATCGTAGATGCGCTGGGAGGCCTCCGAAAAGCCGTACTGGCTAAGTGACCGATCAACATCATCAACCACAGCACTGAGTCGCGTTGCCATCCAGGCGCCGAACTCTCCAGCGGCGCCGTGGGCCTCACTTGCAGGCTGCCGATCTCCCGTTGCCTCTGGTGGTCGAGCGCCAAGCACGTAGCGTGCTGCATTCCACAGTTTGTTCATGAAGTTGCGTGCGTTCTCAAGCTTCTCTGGCGAGAGTCGTTGATCGGAACCTGGAGCGGTCCCAGACACCAGGGCGAATCGCAGTGCGTCAGCACCAATCTCATCAATCACCGAAAGGGGATCCACCACATTCCCCTTGGTCTTTGACATCTTCTGCCCCTCAAGGTCACGAACCATGCCGTGGAGGTAGATCGTCTCAAAGGGCGGCGTGCCCATCAGTTCAATGCCAAGCATCATCATGCGCGCCACCCAGAAGAAGAGGATGTCGTGGCCGGTCTCCATAACTTGTGACGGGTAGTAGCGCGCAAGGTCGGGCGTCTTGTCGGGCCACCCGAGCGTGCTGAATGGCCAGAGGCCGCTGCTAAACCAGGTGTCGAAGATGTCACTCTCCTGCTGCAAGGTGGCAGCACCAGCACCGCAGACGGAACATCCGTCGGGTCCGCTCTCACGATCGGTCACCGTGATATGTCCATCCGCGCAGTACCAGGCTGGTATGCGGTGTCCCCACCAGAGCTGACGGCTCACATTCCAGTCGCGAATCTCCGTCAGCCAGTGCTCCCACGTCTTCTCAAAGTGCGCCGGCACAATTGTTGTCGCACCCGATCGCGTTGCCGCGAGTGCCTTTTCGGCAAGCGGCTTCGCCCGGATGAACCACTGCGTGCGTAAGCGAGGTTCAAGGATGTCGCTGCTGCGCTGGCAACGCGCCGGATTTGCCGTATGTGGCTTTACCGAGACAAGCAGGCCACGCTCCTCAAGCGCGGCGACGATCGCCTTGCGCGCCTGGAAGCGATCCATGCCGGCAAACGGTGCTGGAGCGTCGGCAACGATACGCGCAGACTCATCGAGAATCGTTGGTGCGGGGAGGTTATGCCGGAGGCCCACCTCGCGATCGTTTGGATCATGCGCTGGAGTGACTTTGACAGCCCCCGTGCCAAACGTCATCTCGACGAATGCGTCGGCGACGACGGGTACCGGGCGATCGACAAAGGGCACGACTACGCGCTGACCGACCAGTGAGCGATAGCGCATGTCATCGGGATGCACCGCCACCCCTGTGTCGCCGAGCAGCGTCTCTGGACGCGTGGTGGCAACAACAACGCCGCTCGTCGCATCGCCACCCTCTAGCGGGTATCGAATCTCCCAGATGCTCCCCTGCTCCTCGGTCGCGACCGACTCTAGGTCTGAGACGCTCGTCTTACAGCCCGGGCACCAGTTAACCAACGCCTCACCGCGATACGCCAGATCGCGCTCGTAGAGCGTGGCGAATGCGGTACGCACGGCGCGACTTGACACCTCATCCATCGTGAACCGGGTGCGACTCCAGTCGGCCGAGGCGCCGAGCCGTTGGAACTGCGCCAAGATCGTGTTTCGCGTCTCGTCCATGAAGCGGTGCATCCGCTCGAGGTAGCGCTCGCGACCGAGCTCAACACGGCTGCTCCCCTCTCGCTCCACAATGCGGTCGAGCACGTATTGCGCTGCGATCGACGCATGATCAACCCCAGGCAACCAGAGGGCGGCACGGCCCTGCATGCGCGCCCGGCGCACCATCAGGTCCTCAAGAGTCACGAAGAGGGCGTGACCCACATGAAGGCCGCCAGTAACGTTGGGCGGCGGCATGATGATGGTGAAGGGTGGTAGGTCTGCGCGGGCCGCAGCGTCGCGCGTCTCGCGCCCATCGGGGCTCCCGTAATCGGTGGCTGCCCACCGCGCGGCAACGCTGCGCTCTACCTCCGCGGCGCTATACGAGGGTCCTAGTTCACGCGCCGCCGTCACGCTGAGGCGCGCGGAGTGGCCGTGCGCGTGCGCGGCGCACGTCGGCTCGTTGCGGGCGGCTCGCTCGCGCTGATCTCGCGCTCAGTGAGCATCAGTGGCGCAGCGCCACTGATGATGGTCTCTTCAGTGACCACGCATCGCCGCACCTCGGGTCGATCTGGCAGGTCATACATCGTCGCGAGGAGGGCGTCTTCCAAAACAGCTCGCAATGCGCGGGCGCCCGTCTTGCGCTGTAGCGCCTTCTCAGCAACCGCATGAAGCGCAGCGGGCGTGAACTGCAGGTCGACCTTATGCATTTGGAAAAGGCGCTGATACTGCTTCACCAGCGCGTTTTTCGGGGCAACCAGAATCTCCACGAGGTCCTCAAGTGAGAGAGGGTCCAACGCAACGATCATCGGCAGCCGACCGATGAACTCTGGGATGAGTCCGTAGCGCAATAAGTCATCGGGCATCAGCTGTTCAAGGACACGGATTCGCTCGTCTTTGCTCGCCGGTGCGTCTGAGCCGAAGCCAATGCCACGGCGGCCGACGCGATCCGCGACGATCTTTTCGAGGCCCTCAAATGCACCACCGCAGATGAAGAGAATGTTGGTGGTATCAATCTGGAGATACTCCTGGTGCGGGTGCTTTCTTCCGCCCTGTGGTGGCACATTGGCGACGGTTCCCTCAATGATCTTCAAGAGTGCTTGCTGAACCCCTTCACCCGAGACATCTCGTGTGATGGATGGGTTGTCAGACTTTCGAGTGATCTTGTCAATCTCGTCGATGTAGATGATCCCACGCTGCGCCCGATCAATATCCCCGTCCGCCGCTTGGATGAGGCGGAGCAAGATGTTCTCGACGTCCTCTCCGACATATCCCGCCTCCGTAAGGCTGGTGGCGTCAGCAATACAGAACGGAACGTCCAGGAAGCGCGCCAAGGTTTGCGCAAGGAGCGTCTTCCCCGATCCGGTCGGCCCAACGAGCAAGATGTTGGACTTCGCAATCTCGACCCCTTCGGCGACGGCGGGGGCACCGACTCGCTGGTAATGGTTGTGCACGCCGACGGCGAGTGAGCGCTTGGCGCGCTCTTGGCTCACCACATGCTCGTTAAGTGCTGCGTGGATCATTCGCGGCGTGGGGGCGACTCCGCCAAACGATCCCCGTGTTGATGCACTTGGTGACTGCTCGGTGGCGATCTCAGCGCAGAGTGCGACGCACTCGTCGCAGATGTAGACACCCTGTCCGGCGATCAGCTTACGAACCTGCTCCTGCGTTTTACGACAGAACGAACAACGATACGAGCCAGTTCCTGCGCTGCGCGGACCACGGGTCGTGCCGCCCCCACTCCCGTTCGAACCTGAACCTCCGCTCATGCGGCGAGCCTCACTTCCCCTTCGGTGGAACGATCGCAGGCAGCTTGTACACCTCGTCAATGATCCCGTACGTGACCGCCTGCTCCGGCGAGAGGAAGAGGTCGCGATCTGTGTCCTTCACGACCTTCTCCATCGGCTGCCCAGTGTGGGCGGCGAGGATCTCCTGCGTCGTGTTGACCAGCTGCTCCATCTCCTTCACTTGGATGAACACGTCGGGTGTGTTGCCGCGGAATCCGCCGGATCCCTGATGGATCATGATTCGACTGTGCGGCAGAGCAAATCGGCGACCAGGGGCTCCAGCGGCAAGCAGCACGGCCCCCATTGACATCGCGATCCCAGTGCAGATGGTGCTCACAGGGGCGCGGACGTAACGCATCGTGTCGTAGATCGCCAGGCCGGCTGTGATTACCCCTCCCGGACTATTGATATACAGCGAGATCTCCTTCTCGGGATCTTCGGAATCGAGGAAGAGGAGCTGCGCGATGATCAAGTTTGCGATGTCGTCTTCGACTGGCCCACCGAGGAAGATGATTCGTTCTTTGAGCAGGCGTGACCAAATGTCGTAGGCGCGTTCGCCCTTGCTCGAGGACTCAATCACCATCGGTACCAGCATCGGTCACCCCCTACCTGTGCACCCGCTCACTGCGGGAGGCTGAGTTTACTTGGCGGAAGCGTCCGCGGCGGTGGGCGTCGCTGGGCGCTCGGGAGCCCAGGCTGGCCATGCCTGTGGATGTCCGTCAAACCACTCCTCGACGAGCCGCTCCACCACCAGCGAGCGTCGCAAGGAGGCACGAATGGCACGCCGACCTCGCTCAGAGGTGAGATACGCCTCAAGCTTTCGCTGGCCCTGCGTTTGGGGCCGAGCTCGTTCGACCTCCTCGTCAATGAGCGCCTCTGGAACCTCAACTCCCTCGGCTCCCGCAACGGCGCTCAGCACAAGGAGTGTCCGTGCTCGCCGCTCGCCCCGTTCACGCAACTCGGCGCGGATCTCTTCTGCGCTCTTGCCAGCGGCGCTCAGATACTGCTCAAACGTGAGCCCCTGCCGCGCAATGCTGCGGGCCAATTCATCAACCAGCCCATCTATCTCTTCCTCAATCAAAGGGTCAGGGATCTCGACCTTCGCCCCGTCCATCGCAAACTCAACGATCTTGTCGGCAAACTCATGTCGGCCACGATCAACGGCGCTCGCCTTCAGTCGCATCAAAACCTCGGCACGAAGACCAGCGACATCGCTCACATTCGCGACCTGCGCCGCGAAGGCATCATCAAGTGGCGGGGGGACTCGCGTCCGCAGGTCGTTGATCACAACGTCAAACTTGGCTGGCACCCCTTGCAGTGATGCCTCCTGGTAATCGGCGGGGAAGGTCACCTCTACGGTGGTGGAATCGCCCACCTTCGCACCAACAAGTTGTGCTTCGAATCCTGGAATCAATCGGTCGGAGCCAAGGACGATTGGCATGCGCTCAGACGACGCGCCAGGGATGGCCTCACCGTTATCGACGCGATACCCGTCAAAGGCGATGATTGCGTAATCCCCCATCTCGGCACCACGATCTGTGACTGCGGTGAGAGTTGCGTAGCTATCACGTAGGTCACTAATGACCGCGTCAACTTTGGCGTCGTCAGGCTCCTCAAAGGCTGGCGCAAAGGTGAACCCTCGATAATCGCCGAGCGTAACCTCGGGGGGAACTGGGATGACGGCGGTAAAGGTATACGGTTCACCTTCAACCACAGGCTTCGCGTCAATCTTTGGGCTGGTAAGCGGCACGATCTCCGACTTCACGATGGCATCGCGGTAGCCACGTTCGATCACGATCTCAGTCGCCTCGTCAAGGATCCGTTGAGCGCCTGCGAAGCGCTCAACGATTGGGCGTGGCGCCTTCCCAGGCCGGAAGCCAGGGATGCGGCTATGTCCAGCCACGTGACGCACCGCCTGGGCGATCGCGGCGGCAACCTCTGCGACTGAGAGGGTGACCTCAAGTCGGACGGTGCTCTTCTCTGCGGGAGTCGTCGTACATTCCATGAGCGTTCAGGGTACCCGACGACCAATGTTCTGGTGGGCGAGGTGAGACTCGAACTCACACGTCGTTGCCGACACCGGCTCCTAAGGCCGGCGCGTCTACCGTTTCGCCACTCGCCCCCGAGCATCATCGTCGCCCGCGTGGGTTCCGTCCACCGCGGTGCGACCATCGATCAGGGCATCAATCACTGCGCGACCGCCACGCTGAGCGGCTGCGGCAACAATGCCGCTGACAAAGGCGCTACCTGCTCCCCCGCCTGGGCGGGTCGCAGCACCTGACCGCGAACCAAACCACCGCACCAACAGCAGGGCCAAGATGCCAAGGAGACCGATCGCACGAAGGGGGCGCTCACGAAGCTCTTGGGCAAGGCCGCCGCTTGGGCGGAGCCGTCCGCCGATCGCCCTGACACGAACCAGCGACGCCTCGCGCGACCGACGAACCACGGCGAGCTGCTCCGCTACTCCGGGGCGACGTGCGGCAAGGGCCTCGACGCGCTTGGCGCGTTGAGCGTGGGCTGTCGTCTCGTCAGACATCATCACCCTCGTCGCGTGCGGCTCGCCGCTCTCTCAGCCGGTCGGCAATCTCCCGCAGCGCATCAGCGGCGGCTCGCACCATCTTGCGGGCAGGGGCAATCGCGGCATCGGCGGCCCCAACAGCGCCGCCAACCTCTTCCGCAACGGCAGTTGCCGCCTCCTCGCGCAGTTCATCAACCGCATCCAACGTCGTACGCAGTTCGTGCTCAGTCGCGAGTGGTCGGAAGCGATCGGTAAACCGCTGCATATCAAAGGTCGCGAGGCCGCTCAGCAGATCCAACAGCAGGAGCGTCAATGCGAAGAGCAACGAAGCCGCCGTCGCCGGGCCCGCCGATCCCCCGAACACAACGAGGACCAACAGAGCGCCAATCGCTCCACCGACGAACGCCAATGCAAACGAACGTGCGCGTCGTTGTGCGGTTATCTGCAAGATTGACGACGTTATTGATGCGGCAGCGACGAGCAAGATGAGCGTTACATGAGCAGCACCCCAAACCATCGAGCCGAAGAACGCCGCGCCGACCATCATAAAGACGGCGAGCAAGAGCCCAAGTAGCGCCGCAGTTACAAGCGTGATGACCGCAATTGCGCCGAGCAACACCGCAACTGCGTCACGGGAGATTGCACCCAGTTCGGCGCGGAAGAGATCCCAGTGCCCGCCGATGAGTGCGCGCACTGCAACGATCAGCTGCGCGATATCCTCGCTGAAGCCCTCACGCTCTGTCGAGCCTCCGTGCGTCTCTGACATTGATCTATGCCACCGTCAAGGTGGGGGCGGTCTCGCTGGCGGCACGCACGGCAAGTCGCGCAGCGACCTGGCCCGCCAACTCCTTGAGTGCTGCCGCCGCACGCCCCTCTTCACGCTGTGCAACGGCGGGAATTCCTGCATCGCCACCTTGGCGCACCGCCATCTCCAGCGGAATGCGGCCCAGGTGGTCGAGCCCCTCCTCTTTTGCGAGCCGTTCAGCTCCGCCCCGCCCGAAGATCTCGGTGAGCTCACCGCAGTGCGGACATGCAAACGCCGACATGTTCTCGACGATGCCGAGGATTGGCACGTTCATACGGCGGAACATGGCGAGCGCTTTCGTCACATCGGAGAGGGCGACATCCTGCGGGGTGGTGACCAACACTGCGCCAGCAATCGGGACTGCCTGCGCCAAGGTGAGTTGTGCATCAGAGGTTCCGGGCGGCAGATCAACGACGAGATAGTCCAAGTCGCCCCACTCCACATCGCGCAAGAACTGCTGGATTGCGCCGCCGATGAGCGGGCCGCGCCAAACGATTGGCTGCCCCTCAGGGACAAAGAACTGAATGGAGATGAGTTTGACCCCGTGGCGCTCGATCGGCTCGATCTTGCCGCCGGGGCTCGACTTCGGGGTGCCCGACGCTCCCATCATCTGCGGGAGGTTTGGCCCAGTGATGTCAGCGTCCAGTAGGCCGACGCGCGCGCCGCTCTGGGCTAGGGCAACGGCCAGGTTGACAGAGACGGTGCTCTTGCCGACCCCGCCCTTCCCCGACGCCACGGCGACAATGTTGCGAATGCCCGGGAGGAGGCGCTCCTGGGTTGAGGAGGAGGCGCGGCGGACTTTAGAGCCCCAACGGAGCTCGGCGACGCTGACACCGATCCCATCGAGGGCGGCGCGGATATCACGCTCAATGACGTCTTTGAGGGGGCACGCTGGGGTGGTCAACTCGATCATGAAGCTCGCCTGGTCGCCGTCCAAGGTGAGTTCCTTCACCATATCTAATGTAACAATGTCGCGTCCGAGCTCCGGCTCCTGAACGCCAGAGAGGGCCTGCAGGACGGCTGATTCCGTAGTGGCCATGGCTCCCCCTTCCGCCCAACCCTGGGCCCTCGGCGACGATCTTCAGGCGCCTCACCCTCATCCTACCTGCAACGGCGTTTGACCCCACCCCCCGTGGGTCATAGTCTGCGCAGGTACCCGGGTGGGGGCAGGATCGGAAGAGTGTCCGCGGAGGTGAAACCGAGGGTGGCAAACGTCGACGTTCGCCTGGTCAACGTGACCAAAATGTTCGGAGACCAGACCGCGGTCGACGGCATCACGCTTGATGTCTCCGACGGCGAGTTCTTCACCCTCCTTGGCCCGTCTGGCTGCGGAAAGACCACCACCCTGCGGATGATCGGCGGATTCGAGCAGCCGACGAGCGGTCTCATTGAGTTGAAGGGCGAGGACGTCACCTACCTCCCCGCTCACAAGCGTGACGTGAATACTGTCTTCCAGAGCTATGCCCTCTTCCCGCATCTCACCATCTTTGAAAATGTTGCGTTTGGGCTTCGCCGCTCTGGCGTGAAGGGTGATGAGGTCACACGTCGTGTCGGTGAGGCCCTCGAACTCGTGCAGCTCATCGGATTTGAGAAGCGGTATCCGGCACAACTCTCAGGCGGGCAGGCTCAACGCGTGGCACTCGCACGAGCCCTCGTCAACCGCCCAGCAGTCCTCCTCCTCGACGAACCACTCGGCGCACTCGACCTAAAGCTCCGAAAGCAGATGGGCATCGAGTTGAAGCGCATCCAACGCGAGGTCAGTATTACCTTCATTTACGTCACTCACGATCAAGAGGAGGCGATGACGATGTCGGACCGCATCGCCGTGATGAATAAGGGCCGCTACGAGCAATTGGCGGACCCCGAGACGCTCTACGAGCGGCCCGCCACACGCTTTGTTGCAGGATTCGTTGGAGCAAGCAACCTTCTTGAGGGCACCGTCGGCAGCGACGGAGATCACTGGACCATCACCCTTCCGTCGGGTTCGGTCATCCGCGCACCGAAGAGCCTTGGCGATATTGGCGCCTCCGGCGCCATCGGCGTGCGGCCCGAAAAGTTGAGTCTCCTTGAGCCTGGACAAGATTCAAAGGGGAACGCACTCGAAGGAACGGTCGTGGATACGAGCTACCTCGGAGTGATCACGCAATACGTGGTTGAAGGAAAGGGTGGGTTGCGGCTCTTGGTAAGTGAGCAGAATGTGGATCGAACCACACGGAACGATACGTGGCGCCCAGGTGAACGAGTGACGTTGACTTGGCGACCCGAGCATGGCTTCGTCGTTGGCGACGCCAGAAACGCGTAGAGCGAAGGAGGGTTTTGTGAGCCTCGAGGACCGAATGGCGCTACCGATTGATCGTCGCACCGTATTGAAGGCGGGCGCCGTCGCTGGAGCGGCGGCGTTCCTCGCCGCCTGCGGAACATCTGGCTCCTCTACGAATCCCAGCGCAAGCAATGGTGCCGACGAGAGCCCGAGTGACGTCTTGAACTTCGCAAACTGGACCTACTACATCGACGTTGACGAGGGTGTGAATACCGCGACCGCTGAAACCTCGGAGAGCTTGCGTCGGTTTAAGGCCGAGTATGGAACCTCAGTCAATTATCAAGAGGTGCTCCTTGACAATGACGAGTTCTTCGGAACGATCAAGGCGCCGCTAGAGGCTGGGCAAGACACCGGCTGGGACATCGTCGTACCGACGACCTGGATGGCAAAGAAGATCGTTGACCTCGGTTGGGCCGAAAAGTTCAACAAGGACCACATGCCAAATTTCGTTGCCAACCTTGCCGATGAGTTCAAGGGGCGAGCGGCCGATCCATCAAATGACTACCTCGCACCATGGCAGTCCCTGATGACTGGCTTGGCGGTGAACACGGCGAAAACTTCACGATTCAAGAGAGTCAATGGCCTTTGGGAGGCTGGGCTGAAGGGGAAGGTGGTCTTGCTCACCGAGCTACGGGATACCGTTGGTTTGGTCATGCTGGGCAACGGCGCTGACCCATCCGCCCCAACTCGCGCCACGTTTGATGCCGCGATTGATACGCTCCAAAACGCGATCTCCTCTGGACAGGTACGCAAGCTCGCCGGCAACGGCTATACAGAGCTCTTGATCAGCGAGGCCGCATATGCCGCCATTGCCTGGTCGGGAGATGTCGGCATCATCCAGGTTGATAAGCCTGAACTGGAATTCATCGTCCCAGAAGATGGGGGCATGTACGCGACAGACAACATGCTGATCCCGAAGGGGGCCCAGCACAAGTACACGGCGGAACTCTGGATCGACTTCTATTACCGCCCAGAGATCGCCGCGGTCGTCGAGGCGTATGTCCAGTACATCTGCCCGGTGAAGGGGGCCGCAGAGGAGATCACCAAGATTGATGCGACGCTCGCGAGCAACCCCCTGATCTTCCCCGATGCTGAAACGAAATCCCGCCTGAAGGTGTGGGGCGATGTCAGCGCAGAAGATCAGGCCTACTTTGATGAGCGCTTCAGTGCGATCGTCGAAGGTGTTGGCGCCTGATTTG
>RGCW01000003.1 GCA_009919005.1 Candidatus Aquidulcis sp.
TCCGGTGATGACGACGCGTCGCGTGTGATCTGGTTCGCGCATGGTGCTGCCCCCTTCCTACTTATGCCGCTGCGTGGATGTCATCAATGGAGAGGATCTCGGCACCCTCGGCCGATGGGATGCGCTTCACGAGTCCGGCGAGCACACGGCCCGAGCCGACCTCGATGTATCGCTGCGTGCCCGCGGCGGCCATGGCGTTCACCGCGGCGATCCAGTCGACACCACCTGTGAGGTGATTTGAGAGTTCGTCGCGTAGCTCCGCGGCGGTCGTGATGCGCGCGGCGGTGGCGTTGGCGAGCATCGGTGTCTTCGGGTCGGCGATGGTGACGGCGGCGAGTGCCTCGCGCATGCCGGCGGCGGCCTCCTCCATCAGTGGTGAGTGGCTGGCGATGCTCACCTGCAATCGCACCGCGCGCTTGGCACCAGCGGCGCTTGCCGCGGCAACAGCGGCTTCAATGGCGGCGACCTCACCAGAGAGCACGATCTGCCCTGGCGAATTGCGATTGGCGAAGACCAAGATGCCGAACTGTGCACCGGCGGCGATCACATCGGCCTCGGCGCTCTCAGGAAGTCCGAGGATGGCAGCCATTGAGCCTGGTCGGCCTCCCCCCGATGCCTGCATCAGCTCGCCGCGTCGGCGCGCGAGTCGTACGCCATCGGCAACAGTGAGTGCGCCTGCGGCAACCGCGGCAGCGTACTGGCCGGCGGAGTGGCCGGCGATCAGAAGTGGTTCGTCGAGTGTGGTGCCGGCAGCAGCGGCGCGTTCTCGCGCGGCGGCGAGCAGGGCGATGGAGATCGTGAGGATGGCGGGCTGCGCCACTTCGGTGCGCTCCAGGGCGTCGGCTGGACCGGTGGACATCAGCTGGCCGAGTGGTTCGCTGAGGGCGTCCTCCGCCTCAGCCAGCACGGCGCGCGCAGCGGGTGAGGCTGCGAGTGCGGCGGCACCCATGCCGACGCTCTGCGAGCCCTGCCCAGGGAAGATCCACGAGGTGATCGGAGACATGCGGCGAATCGTAGCCGCCACCCGCCGCGCGCTGGGCTAATGTATGCGCCTATGCATACACCGCGCCGAAGTCGCATCTCGGAGATCACGAAGGCCGCCGAAGGGCTGCGCAGCCGCCTACCCGCCGCGGTGCGCGTGGCTCGCGGTTCAATGGCGGAGAGCCCGCTCGATGAGGTGGCGCGCCGGCGCCAGAGCCTCGGCGAGATCGGTGGTCGCATCGTTTCGATCCGCCGCCTCTGGCGCGAACTTGTCCTCTCGACGGCACAGCAGTTGGCACCGAGCGAGCTCTCGCTTGCGCAGGTTGCGGCGCTCTATCTACTGGCGGATGGCAAGCCACGCTCCGTGGGGGAGATTGCTCGCGAACTCGGTCGCTCCCACTCGGCCACGAGTCGACTCGTCAGCTTCTTACATGAGCGCCGCTACTTGCGCGCCGCTCCGACCGACGACGCGCGAGTCCGTCGCTCCCAACTGGCACCGAGTGGCGAGGCGCTGCTGAACTCAATCGATCGGGGACGCGCTGAGCAGTTCGTGGACCTAGTGCGACGACTGCCCACAGCGGAGCGCGGTCTCGTTGCTGCAGCAGTTGCCGCACTGGCAACGCGCGCGCCGGCTACGCCCCCGCGTACCCCATAACCACGTCGTAGAGCACCTCAACACCCCAGGCGAGCGCCTCTTGTGAGACGCGCTCGTCAATGCCGTGGAATCGCTCCATGAAGCGCTCTTTCGGATCCAGAAGATACGGCGAGAACCCATAGGTTGGAATTCCGGCTGGAACGGTGATCTTCGCGTCGGTGGCATATGGCGCAACGGCTGGCATCAAGATCGCCTCACTGTCACGGGTACGAATCGCGGCACTCGCAATGCCAAGAATCTCGTGATCCATTGGATTGTTCACTGCCGCACCAAATTCAATGAGGTTGAGCTTTACGAATGGTGCGAGATCGGCGCCGATGCGATCGAGCATGTTGCGCTCGGCGGCCTCACGTGTTGTTCCTGGCAAGATGCGGCTATCAACTGTGAGCGTTGCCGAGCCCGGCAACACATTGGAGCGAATGCCCGAGGTCAGGATCGTTGGAGCGAACGTGTCACGCAGCACGGCGCGCAGTGCGCGAAGTAGTTCTGGTGCACAACCTGCGGCCGCCGCCTCGCTGTTGAGCTCCTTCGCATCGTCAAAGGTCTGTTCGCTCAGGAGGCGCTCAAGTCGACCGAGGGCTCCAGCTGGAAGGGCGGCGCGGAGGGCGGCAAGAAGGGCCTCGTTCTCGGGCACGATCTGAACGGGGCCGGGCACCGAGACGCGCTCCACCACTTGAGCAGCACGGAGGAGGGCGTTATCACTGTCGGGCATCGAGGCGTGACCCCACCGACCGCTGACGGTGATCGCGAAGCGGGCGAAGCCCTTCTCGGCAACCTGCAGTGGATAGATGCGTCGACCGGCGGCGGTGATGGTCATCCCTCCCGCCTCAGTGAGGCCAACCGCGGCGTCGAGCCAATGTTTTCGATCCTTCAAAACGAGTGCGATTCCGTCAAGACCACCTGTCTCTTCATCGGCGGTTGCGGTCAGGATGATGTCGCGACGCAAGCCAGGGATCACATCCTTCGCCGGGTTGAGTCCGGCCGCGCGAGCGCGCTCGCAGAGGAGTCGAATGACGCCAATCTGCACCGCAAGCGCACCTTTCATGTCGACGGCACCGCGGCCCCAGATGTAGCCATCTTTCACGACGCCCTCGAATGGGTTCACCGTCCAGCCGTCTTGATTGGCTGGCACCACGTCAAGGTGCGCGAAGAGGAGGAGCGCGCCGTTGATCGGATCGCGTGGGTCGAGGTGTGGATTGGCGGCGGCGGCACTGCCGCGTAGTCGTACGCTCACATTGCCGCGGTCGGGAATTGGTTCAAAGAACTCGGGCTCAAGGCCTTCGCGGCGAAGGAGTTCGATCAACACTTTTGCAGCGCGCGTTTCGTTGCCAGGTGGGTTCACGCTCTCGGCGCGAATCAGCTGGACGAGGTCTTCACCCGCCTCGGCGCCAATGCGCGATAGCAGTGCGGCATCAACCTTGGCGGAGGGGAGTCCGTTCGGGAAGTGATCTGCGGCCGTTGCGGTGAAGCGCGAGGCGCCGCTCATTTGCCGATTCCAGCGATGGTGAAGACCAGCTGCAGGAGCAGCGCGCCAAGGGTCACGCCGACAAGTCCGCCGACGATCATCTTGACCCCGCGCATCCCCGAGCGATCATCGGCCTCGGCCTTCGCGAGCTGGGCAGGGGTGAGACGATCACCGCCAGGGATCGGGGGCGCATCCAAACCGCGAAGCCCCCCGCGGGGATCTTTCGGGTCAATCACCTTTGCTGCGCTCATCGGTCGGTTGACCCTTTCAGCGCCTTGGCGAGGCGCACCCCTGTGGTGATTGCGCCATCTGACGCACTGCTCACGAGGGCAGCGTACTTCGCCCAGACCCCGCCAGCGTAGTGTGGTGCGGGGGCGCGCGCGACCATGAAGCCGTGGGTGGCGCCAGAGAAGCGACCATCGGTAATGAGTGCAACCTCGTCGCCGAGCCCTTGGCCCACGAGTGCGGCGGTTACGGCGAGCATCTCGCGCATCCCTGGGCCACCGACCGGGCCTTCGTAGCGAATGACGACGACGTCGCCAGCAACGATCGCGTTTGCACGGATCGCAGCGAAGGCTGCCTCTTCGGAATCGAAGACGCGCGCCGGTCCACTGTGGTGTCGGCGCTCATGGCCAGCGAGCTTCACGATCGCACCCTCGGGCGCCAGGCTGCCGCGTAGCACGGTGAGGCCGCCCGTCTTCTTGAGTGGATTGTTGATCGGGCGAATCACATCCTGTCCTGCGCACTCGTTTGCTTGCGAGGCAATCTCTCCCATGGTTCGCCCGTCAACGCTCTGCTCACTCAGATGAAGCAAACCTCCAGCGGCGAGTTCGCGCAACACCAGCGCGATGCCACCAGCCTTATAGAGGTCGAGCGCGGCGTATGAGCCACCCGGGATCAGGTTCCCGATGACTGGCGTTGACTCTCCGAGTCGCTCAAAGGCTTCGATCTCAAGCGGCAGATCAAACTCGCGGGCAATCGCAAGCAGGTGGAGCACGGCGTTTGTTGAGCCGGCGGTTGCACCAACCGCGCGAATCGCATTCTCCAGTGCCTTGCCAGTAACGATGTCGCGCGGCTTTAGGTTCTTGCGGACGAGCTCAACGGCGATCTCGCCAGAGCGTTCGGCGGCGGCAATCTTGTCGGGGTCGGTGGCGGGGATGCCGTTGAGTCCGGCGGGGGAGAGGCCGATCACCTCGAGCGCCATGCTCATCGTGTTGGCGGTGAACTGGCCACCACAGGCACCCGCACCAGGGCAGGCGGCGTTCTCAAGATCCCAGAGCTCTTCCGCCGTGATCTTCCCGGCGCGATAGGAGCCGACCGCCTCGAAGACGCTCTGCACCGTCACATCGCTCCCCTTATAAGAGCCAGGGAGAATCGTGCCGTTGTACAGCACCAGACCAGGAATATTCAGTCGGCCGAGCGCCATCGCGGCACCGGGGCTTGTCTTGTCGCAGCCGGTGAGGCAGACGATGCCGTCGAAGCTGTGACCCATGGAGACGAGCTCAATGGAGTCGGCGATGATCTCGCGCGAGATGAGCGAGGCCTTCATCCCTTCGGTCCCCATCGCCACACCGTCTGAGACGGAGATCGTGCCGAACTCCATCGGCGTGCCGCCCGCGCGTCGGATGCCGCGCTTCACCGCCTCGGCGAGTTCACGCTGATTCAAGTTGCACGGCATCGTCTCGATCCACGTGGTGGCAACGCCGATGATTGGCTTGGCGAGGTCCTCGTCAGTGAAGCCGACCGCCTTCAGCATTGCGCGCGCTGGTGCGCGATCTGGTCCATCGGTCATGGCGGCGGAGCGCCGCTTCGCCGGATCGCTCGCGCGGTCGTACGGGTTCTTACTCATCGCGGCGCGTTCGGCTGCAGCGTGTTGATCGTTCCTGGATGCGACGACTCGTGTGCGGTAATCTTGTCGCTCTGTGTGCGGATGTAGTCGAGTTCGTCGAGTCCCTCAAGCAGCATCTTCTGGCTGAAGCGGTCAATGGGGAAGGTGTGGGTTGCGCCGTCGGGCGTCGTCATGGTTGCGGCGGCCAGGTCAATCGTGACCGTAGCGGCGAGGTCCTCTTTAGCGATCTGCATCAACGTGGCGTGGAGTGGTGCTGGCAGAACGATCGGCAGAATGCCGTTCTTCAGTGCGTTCGACTTGAAGATGTCGGCGAAGCTTGTCGACAAGATCGCCTTAATGCCGAAGGCGCCGAGGGCCCAGGGCGCATGTTCGCGGCTGGAACCGGTGCCGAAGTTGTCGCCCGCAACGAGGATGCCGTGGCCGGCGTAGCGCGGTTCATCGATCACGAACGGTGGGTTCTTCTTGGTGCCATCGGCCTCAAAGCGCCAGTCATGGAAGAGAGCATCGGCGAGGCCCGCTTTGTCGATGACCTTCAGGTAGCGCGCAGGAACGATCTGGTCGGTGTCGACATTCTCGGCGGGGAGCGGCACGAGCCCCGTGGTGAAGGTGCCGACCTTAGGGGCGGCCATCAGCGAGCCAACCCTGGAAGGGTGCGCGGATCGGCGATCACGCCGGTGAGTGCGGTGGCGGCGGCGGTGAGCGGCGAGGCCAAGAAGGTGCGGCCCCCCTTCCCCTGACGCCCCTCGAAGTTGCGGTTCGAGGTGCTGATCGCGTACTCGCCTGGGGCGAGCTGATCGCCATTCATCGCGATGCACATCGAGCAGCCCGCCTCGCGCCAGTCGGCACCGGCGTTGCGGAAGATGGCGTCGAGACCTTCGCGTTCGGCCTGGCGCTTCACATCGGCGGACCCTGGCACCACCATCACGCGAACCCCTTTCGCGACGGTCTGGCCCTTGAGGACATTCGCGGCGAGGCGCAGGTCGCTGATACGACCGTTGGTGCAGCTTCCAATGAAGACGGTGTTGACCGGCCGACCGATGATGCTGTCGCCCGCGCGCAGATCCATGTACTCCAGCGCGCGAGAAAGCGCGCGTGCGGCGGCGGGGTCAGACTCGTCGGCAGGATTTGGAATGGTGCCGCTGATCGGCAAGCCCATTCCAGGGTTCGTGCCGTAGGTGACCATCGGTTCCAACGTGTTTGCATCAATGACGATCTCTTTGTCGTAGGTTGCACCTTCATCGCTCGCGAGTGTGCGCCAGCGCGCGACGGCGGCGTCCCAATCGGCGCCCTGCGGCGCATGCGGTCGACCTTTCAAATAGGCGAAGGTCGTTTCGTCGGGGGCGACGAGTCCGGCGCGCGCACCACCCTCAATGCTCATGTTGCAGATCGTCATGCGCTCTTCCATTGAGAGGGCGCGAATCGCTGAGCCCGCGTATTCAAAGACGTGACCAGTGCCGCCGCCAACGCCGATGCGTGCGATCAGCGCGAGGATGATGTCTTTTGCGGAGACGCCTGGTCGTAGTGTTCCGTCTACCCGAACGAGGTAGGTCTTCGGCTTGCGCTGCAGCAGGCACTGCGTGGCAAGGACCATCTCAACCTCGCTGGTGCCGATGCCGAACGCCAGCGCGCCGAAGGCGCCGTGGGTTGCCGTATGTGAGTCGCCACAAACGATGGTCGCACCAGGCTGGGTAAGGCCAAGCTCTGGTCCAATGACGTGCACGATCCCTTGGTTCGGTGACTCCCAGCCGTGGAGTGGGACGCCGAACTCGGCGCAGTTCGCCTCGAGCTGCTTCACCTGGGCGGCCGCCATCTCATCGGCGATCGGCAGGTTGCGTGGGGTGGTCGGAATGGAGTGGTCTGCGGTGGCCACCGTGCGGTCGGGGCGTCGAACCGTTAGGCCGCGAGCACGAAGACCGGTAAACGCCTGCGGGCTGGTGACCTCGTGCACAAGGTGCAAGTCGATCGCGAGGATGGCGGGCGCCCCATCCTGCTGATCAACAACGTGCTGATTCCAGATCTTTTCAATGATGGTCTGCGGCATAGAGCGAGCCTACCAGAGGGCGAAACTCACCTGAGCCCGTTGAGCCACCACTCCAGCACCAGATGGATACGTGCCGACCAGGCGCGCTCACTGTGATCGTGACCGGGAAACGGGGTGGTCAGCACATCGCTGCCGTACCGCCAGCCGCGCGCAGCGAGGTCTGCGTCGAAGCGCGCCTGATATGGGGCATAGGCGGCGTCGAGTGTTTGATCGCCGTAGTCCATCCAAATGCGATGGCGACCGGGTGGCGGGAGCAGTTCGGCGAGGCCCGACCCCATGAGCCCGTCGCCGAGCGGCAGGTGGGTGGAGAGTGCCAGTGCCGCTCCCCACGTCTCCGGATATCGCGCGAGAGCATAGAGCGAGGCCAGTCCGCCCATCGATGAGCCGCAGACGGCGGTGCGCTCGCGCGATGCGGTGATGCCGAACGTCTCGCGTGCCCACGGCACCACCTTGGTCGCAAGCACCTCTTGATACTCGTCGCCGCGGAGGGTGTGATCGTTGATCGCCCACGAGGCCGTCGGACCGCCAATCTCATTCCAGATCTGCGGGTAGCGCTCCATCACCGCTTGCGGGGCAAGCTCCTGAAAGCGGCGGCTCTCATCGGGAACCCACACCGCCACGATGAGTGGCTGCAGATCGGGATGGGCCGGCGCGACCACGCGTTCGACCGCTTCAACGACACCCCAGGTCACCCCGACCGTCGAGGTATCTGGGTTGAAGACATTTTTTCCATCGTGCATTACCAATAGCGGCGTCGTTGTCGAGAGGGTCGGGGGTACCCAGACCTCAATCGCATGTCGTCCGATCTGATGACGGATGATCTTCATGGCGCGAGCCTAGCGCGCGGCGTGGGATACTGCCGCCATGAACGCAAAGGTGCTTGGCCCACTCTTCTCGCGCGTCGGGATCCTTCCCGCGGTCGCCGCACAGGATGCGGCGGTGCTGTCGGCATGGGCCGACGCCGCCGTAGACGCGGGAGTGCCAGCGCTCGAACTCTTTTTGCGTGGCGAAGGGGCCGAAGCCGCAGTAACTTCCGCGATCGCCTCGCTGCGCTCTACCCATCCAACACTCACCATTGGCGCCGGGAGCGTCTACGACGCGGCTACGGCGAAGCGCATGATCGATGCGGGCGCTCAGTTCCTTGTCTCGCCGATCACGGATCCTGCGACCGGTGCAGTGGCGAAGTCCGCCGGCGTCGAATGGCTTCCGGGTGCCTTCACGCCAACCGAGATCCATCTTGCCGAAGGTGCCGGGGCGACGTATGTGAAGCTCTTCCCCGCGGCGGCGATTAACGCGCCCGCATTTATTCGTGCAACGCTTGCACCGAGCCCAACGAGCAAGATCGTGCCGACCAACGTAGGTCTCGACGAAATCGCCGCACTCGTGGCCGCAGGCGCCGCGGGATTCGGTGTCGGACCGAAGCTCCTTGATGGCGCTGACCCTCGCAGCGCTTCAGCGATCACCGCTCGCCTGCGTGCCGCTCGCGAGGCTGCCGGACGCCCCGCGTGACCGTCGACAACAGCGCCCTGCCAACATACGAGCGCGTCGACGGAGCACTCCCCGCACGCGTCGACCTCGTCGTGATCGGCGCAGGCGTTGCGGGTGCAGCAACTGCCTACTTCGCGGCCCGCGCCGGCCTTCAGGTGCTGGTTATCGAACGCCGCCGCAGCATTGCCTCTCTGACCACTGCTGCAGCAACAGGCGCGTTTCGTTTGCAACACGACAACGTTGATGAGTTTGCGCTGGTGCATGAGGGTCTACCGCTTTATCTGAACTTTGCTGACGAGTCGGGTCTCACGGGATGGAACCTCGGCATCCGTCAGCAGGGCTATCTGTTCTGTAGCCGCACCGAGTTGAGCGCAGCAAAGGGCCGCGAGCTAGTAGCGCTGCAGCGAACCTTTGGTCTGACTGATGTGGAGTTGCTGAGTGGCGATGAGGCACGTGTGCGCTGGCCATACCTTTCGCCAGAGATTCGTCAGGTGCGTTTTCGCGCCGGTGACGGATTCATCGATCAGGTTGCGTTGACGCACGGATACGCCGCGGCGTCATCACACGCAGCTCGGATCAACGGAGCGAGGGGTTCGGGCCATGCGACCTATGCACTGGAGACCACCGTCATCGGATTCGTTCGGGATGCGAGTGGTGCCGTTATCGGAGTTCACACCAATCGTGGCGATGTCAACGCCTCGCAAACGGTGATCGCCGCTGGACCCTGGAGTGGCGCCGTCGCACGGCTCGCTGCGCTCGACCTACCGATTGCGCCCACTATTCGTCAGAAGCTGGTCATCCCCGATCTTCCGGCCATTGATCAGCGTGCCCCAATGACCATTGATGACGAAACGGGATCACACTGGCGCCCCGCGTTGGCGGGGGCGTTTGCCCTACGGACCGATCCGGAGACCCCTGTTGGGGAGCCGCTACTCGAGGTGCCAACGGATGAGGCGATGGCCCATGCTCTCCTTGATCCTGCATCACCGACCTCACTGGCGCTGCTAGCGCCCTTCTGGCGGGAGGTGTGGCACAGCGGCCCACCCGCCTGGCAGCTGATGGCAGGTCAATATGAATACACGCCAGACCATCGCCCCTTCATCGGGCCAACCGACCAGCCTGGACTCTTCGTCAATACGGGGTATTCGGGTCATGGGGTCATGTGCAGCGCGGGTGGAGCCCGTCGTACCGTTGATCTGCTCCTCGGACGCGCCTCGGCGGCCGATGAGCCCTTCCGTGTTGGTCGCCCGATGACCGCCCGAGCGCACGACGTGCTTTGATCGCCTGCGTCGGCTCTGGTAGGCTGACGTCATGGCAACCCGCGCACTGCTCCTGACCCCAGCGATCGGCGGTCTCTTTGTGCTCGTTGCTGCCCTCATTGAGGGCGCACGCAACCTTATTGGGTTGCTTATTCAGCCCCGGCGGGGCTGAGGAGACCAGAGGCGCGGAGAGACCGCCCGAAGGAAACTTCAGAACCCCGCCGAAGAGGCGGGGTTTTTTGTTGCAAACCGACAGCGATCAATGGTTAGACCTGAGAGCAGAGGGGGAACGATGGCGGAACCAGGGCACGTGCCCGGCGCGGGGAGTTCAGCGGCGATCGCCTCTGAGCGCGCACGGCGCGAGATGTTGCGCGACGCTCGCGTCACCTCACGCGGCGGCGTACGCCCACGTATCGGGGCCGACGCACTGTGCGAAGCGATCCTGCTCCAGGGGAGTGACACGATATGGGGTTACCCGGGCGGAGTGATCTTGCCTCTCTACGACGTTCTGGCCGACCATCCCGGGCTCCGTCACATTCTGGTTCGACATGAGCAGGCCGCCGCGCACGCCGCCGACGGGTACGCGCGCGCCTCGGGGAAGGTTGGCGTCTGCCTCGGTACGTCGGGACCTGGCGCAACCAACCTGGTGACCGGGGTTGGCACCGCCATGTTGGACTCCGTGCCGATGGTGGCGATTACTGGCAACGTGCCCAATGCACTGATCGGTAAAGACGCTTTCCAAGAGATTGACATCACGGGGATCACGCTCCCGATGACGAAGCACAACTATCTAGTGCGCAGTGCCGACGAGATTCCCTATGTGATCGCTGAAGCATTCCATATTGCGCGCAGCGGTCGGCCCGGTCCAGTGCACGTCGACATCACCAAGGATGCACTGATGGGTGAAACCGCTGCAACGCATCCAAGCGCAGCTGATATTGAGGCAGGCCTCCCTGGCTACAGGCCGAAGGTGGACGGACATCCGCGTCAGATCAAGCTGCTTGCAGAGGCGATTGCAGGAGCGCACCGCCCCGTTATCTTGGCGGGCCACGGCGTGCTCATTGCGGGCGCTGAGCGTGAGCTTCTTGAGCTCGCCCGTGCGGCCCAGATTCCGATCACCTGGACACTGCTCGGCATTGGTGTAATCGATGAGAAAGACCCCCTAGCGTACGGCTATATGGGTATGCACGGCTGGAAGCACGTGAATCGCGCGATCCAATCGGCTGATCTGCTGATCGGCATCGGCATGCGCTTTGATGATCGCGTCACGGGGAATGTTCGAACCTACGCGCCGAAGGCGAAGATCGCGCACATTGACATTGATCCAGCAGAGATTGGCAAGAATGTCGTGGCTGACCTGCCGATTGTGGGCGACGCGAAGCACGTGCTTGATGCACTGCTGCCGCTGATCACGAAAGTTGATCCCGCCATTCGCACCGACTACTTTGCCGAATTGGCAACGTGGCGAACCGAGAGCGAGGGCTCATCGTGGCACGGATCGGGGGGCTTCCGCGACGGGGTGCTCTCCGCCGACTTTGTCGTTGATCGCATCGCGGCCGGTTCAGGTTTCGACGCCAATCTCACCGCAGACGTTGGCCAGAATCAGATGTGGGTTGCCCGATACGGGGCGTTCCGCCGTCCAAATTCGCATATCTCCTCGGGAGGTCTCGGCACCATGGGCTTTGCACTCCCCGCAGCAATGGGGGCGGCAGTCGCCGTGCCCGAGAAAGTTTCGTGGGCCATTGCTGGAGATGGTGGCTTCCAGATGACCCTGCAAGAGCTGGCCACGGTGGTGCAAGAGCGAATCCCCGTAAAGATTGCCCTCATGGACAACAAGAAGTTGGGCATGATCCGACAGTGGCAAGAGATTGTGTACGCGGGGAACTATCACTCCGAACAGCTGGCCGGCCCTGATTACCTGAAGTTGTGTGAGGCCTACGGCCTCCCCGCGTGGAAGGTTTCGACACCAGATCAGGCCGACGCGGCAGTTGCTGCGGCGCTGGCCGAAGATGGACCAGCGCTGATCTGGTTTGAGATCGCTGAACGCCAGAATGTGTATCCGATGATGCCGGCGGGCAAAGGCCTCTCAGACCTGATCGACAAGTGGGGCGATGACGGGGAGGATGTCACCGAGGGCGACGCAGGCCCGCGCCTCGATCCGATGCATCCAACCGAAGGGGGTCCGAAGTGAGCGTCGGCACGTCGGCCCGCTCGCTCCCAGGGTCTGGTGAGGAGCGCCGACACCTTATTGTCGCGATCGTCAACAACAAGCCCGGCGTGTTGAATCGGGTCGCAAGTCTGATGCGGGCCCGAAACTTCAACATTGAATCACTCGCCGTATCCGTCACAGAGCGGAGCGACACCTCGCGCATGACCCTGACGATCGTCGGCGATGAGGTCCACGTTGAGCAGGCGGCGAAGCAGCTCTACAAGCTCATTGATGTGCTCAAGGTGCAAGACGTTACCGACGATTCAACCGTTGAGCACGAGCTTGCCCTGATTAAGGTGCGTGCCACAAAGCGTTCGCGACCTGAAATTGTGAGCGTGGCAGAGATGCATCGGGCCAAGGTGGTTGACCTTGGCGATGAGGCGGTCATCGTCGAAGTGGTCGGGGAGCCGGCCGACATCGACGCGTTGGTCGAGCTCCTGAGGGAGTTCGGAATCAAAGAGCTGGTGCGAACTGGCTCGGTAGTGATGTCCCGCGGCAGCGGGTCTATCGAGGAGCAGGTGAAGCGATGAGCGTAAAGATGTACTACAGCGCCGAGGCACCACTCGAGGCCCTGAAGGGTCAGGTGATTGCTGTGATCGGGTACGGCAGCCAAGGGCATGCCCACGCTCGAAACCTCAAGGAGTCTGGACTCACCGTGATCATCGGCCTCAAAGAGGGCTCGAAGAGCCGCGCTGTTGCCGCCGCCGATGGGTTTGAGGTTCTCAGTGCCGCCGAGGCGACAAAGCGCGCCGACGTTGTGATGATCGCTGCACCAGACACGGCGCAGAAGGCGCTCTACGACAACGAGATCGCTCCAAACCTCAAAAAGGGTGCGCTACTGCTCTTCGCCCATGGCTTCAACATTCATTTCGGTCGCATCACACCTGCCGAAGGGACCGACGTTGGCATGGTCGCACCGAAGGGCCCTGGTCACCTTGTGCGATCCGTGTACGTCTCAGGTGGCGGTGTGCCAGCGCTCTTCGCCGTCGGGCAAGAGGCGACGGGCACAGCGCGCGCTCGTGTGATGGCGTATGCCAACGGACTCGGCTGCACGCGTGCAGGCATCATGGAGACAACCTTCAAAGATGAAACCGAGAGCGATCTCTTCGGCGAGCAGGCGGTCCTCTGCGGCGGCACTGCGCAGCTCGTAAAGAGTGCGTGGGAGACGCTCGTCGAGGCTGGATACGACCCTGAGCTCGCCTACTTCGAGACGATGCATGAACTGAAGCTCATCGTCGACCTGATGTATCGAGGCGGACTGGACTTCATGCGATTCTCCGTATCGGACACCGCCGAATGGGGCGACTACACCTCGGGTCCGCGCATCATTGATGCATCAGTGAAGGCGCGGATGAAGGAGGTCCTCGCTGAGATTCAAGACGGTACCTTTGCCAAGCGTTGGATCGCCGAAGATGAGGCGGGTCGGCCAGAGTACAAGCGCTTGCGCGCCGCAAACTCGGGTCACCCAATCGAAAGGGTTGGGAAGGCGTTGCGCCACCAGATGACCTTCTTGAATCCAGTCGAAGTCGACATGGACGGTGCGCAGGGTGCCGCGGAGAAGGGCGCCGGCAAGTGAACGGCGCTCCAGGTCCTGGCGTCGTCACCGGCGCGGTTCGCATCTTTGACACCACCCTGCGGGACGGTGAACAGGCGCCGGGTGCGGGCCTCACCGTTGCAGAGAAGTTGGAGGTTGCGCGCCAACTCGCGAAGCTGAAGGTTGACGTTATTGAGGCGGGGTTCCCCGCGGCGTCTGAGGGCGACTTTGCGGCAGTTCGGGAGATTGCCCAAGCAACGAAGGGGGTCGGCATCGCCGCCCTTGCTCGATGCAAGGATGGCGATCCACAACGCGCCATTGATGCGATCAAGGTGTCGGATCGACCTCACCTGCATCTATTCATTGCCACCTCTGACATCCACCTCACGCATAAGTTGCGCACCACTCGAGAGGCGGCACTCGCCGAGGCGGTCAAGTGGGTGAAGTACGCCCGCGAGACGCTCGGCCGCGATGCAGAGGTGGAGTTCTCCGCCGAGGATGCAAGCCGTACCGATCACGACTACCTGTTGCAGGTCTATGAGGCGGTTGTTGAGGCGGGTGCCTCGACAGTGAACATCCCCGACACCGTCGGGTATGCCATTCCTTCGGAGTACGCCTCGCTGACGAAGCTCGTCGTGGATCGCGTCGGTCGGGATGCAACGATCAGCGTCCACTGCCACAACGACCTCGGCCTCGCGACCGCCAACACGTTGGCGGCGGTGCAGGCGGGGGCGAGACAGGTTGAGGTGACGATCAACGGACTCGGCGAGCGCGCTGGTAACGCCTCACTTGAAGAGGTAGTGATGGCGCTGCGCACTCGCCCAGGTCAGTTCGAGTCGCACGACATTCACGTGCAGACCGAACAACTGACGTCGGCCAGCCGCCTTGTTTCGTATCTGACCGGCTTCGCCGTGCAGCCGAACAAGGCGATCGTTGGCGCGAACGCGTTTGCCCACGAGTCAGGGATCCATCAGGACGGCGTGCTGAAGAACCCGCTGACCTACGAGATCATGACGCCGCAGTCGGTTGGTCTCGTTGGTTCGAGCCTGACGATCGGCAAGCTTTCGGGGCGTCGTGGCCTACAGGCGAAGTTCGCCGAGCTCGGTCACGACCTCAGCGGAGAGGCGCTGGACGCCCTCTACCGTGAGGCGATCGCCCTCGCTGACGTGAAGAAGGAGCTGACCGACGCCGACCTCTTGGCGCTCGTCGACAAGCGCGCCGCTACTGGCAGCGCTGCAACCATTGAACTGCTCGACTGGAGCGTTGCCAGCTCACGCGGCGGCGGCTCATCTGGCCGGGTCGAGGTGCGTGTGAACGGCGTGGAGGCCATGGCGGAATCTACGGGGAACGGCCCCGTCGACGCCCTCTACGAGGCCATCGACAAGGCGGTCGCCCCAACCCTCGGCTGGAACCCGATCCTCGCGGAGTACGAGATTCGCGCCGTGAGCGAGGGTGAAGACGCCCAAGGTCAGGTGACGACGAAGTGTCGCCGTTCCACAGATCTTGATGGAGAGGGGAAGCCGCTCCCGAATGTGCCAATGGTCACAGGGCAGGGGCTCTCAACAAACATCATTGATGCGTCACTTGTCGCCTACATCTCCGCTGCGAATAAGCTCGCAGCCCTGGAGATCGGTTCGGCGAGTGCGCCAACGAAGGGATCTCGCGAGGCGATGCAGTGAGCGAGACGCTCGTCGCGCCACTCGCCTCGGAGTTACGTGACGGTGATGCCGATCATTTGATTGTCACCATCCCTGGTGACGGGGTTGGCCCTGATGTGGTGGCGGCGGCGCGTCGCGTGCTCGACGCTGCGGGCTCGAAGTTTGGATTTAAGCTCGCCTGGCGCGAGATCTTGGCCGGTGGCTGCGCCATCGACGCGTACGGCGTTGCCGTTCGCGAAGAGGACCTGCAGATCGCCGACATAGCCGACGCTCTACTCCTTGGCGCGGTTGGTGGACCCAAGTGGGATAACCCGAACGGCACCGTTCGCCCAGAACAGGCACTCTTCGCATTCCGCACTCGTTACGAACTCTTCGCCAACCTGCGTCCCGTCACGATCTACCCAGAGCTCGCCGATGCCTCACCGCTGAAGGCTGAGCGCCTGAAGGGCGTTGACATGCTGATGGTGCGCGAACTGACCGGTGGTCTCTACTTCGGTAAGCCGTCGGGTGAAGAGTCGACGCCAACAGGTCGCCGCGCAATCGACACACTTCCGTATCACGAGGATGAGATCCGCCGTGTTGCCGAGATCGCCTTTGCCTTGGCGCGCACACGACGAAAGTCGGTGACCTCTGTTGACAAGGCGAACGTCCTCGCCACCAGCCGGCTCTGGCGCAAGGTTGTGTCTGAGGTTGGCACCGCGTATCCCGATGTCAAACTTGAGCATCGTCTCGTCGACTCAACAGCCATGCTCCTTGCGACGTGGCCTGCAACCTTCGACGTAGTCGTTACTGAGAATCTCTTTGGCGACATCCTTTCCGACGAGGCCGCGGTATTGGCCGGCTCACTGGGCATGCTCCCATCGGCCTCCCTCGGCGCGCGACGAACAGCTCACGGCACCTTTGGACTCTACGAACCGATCCACGGGTCCGCCCCCGATATCGCGGGGAAGAATCTCGCGAATCCGATTGGCACCATCCTCTCTGGGGCGATGCTGCTGCGCGAGTCACTCGGCCGCGCCGATGCCGCTACCGCGATCGAGCAGGCGGTCGCCAATACGCTCCGTGCCGGCATACGGACCGCGGATCTCGCCCCAGGACTCGACTCCGCTGGCGCAAACGCAACTGGCCTCACCCTCGCAGGTACCCGCGAGGTGACTGACGCCATCGTGGAGCAGGTACTGAGCCTGCGATGACCGCCCATGGAGGCGCTAAACAGGAGCGCGGGGTTGCGCACGAGCCTGTGCTGCTTTACGACACCACCCTTCGTGACGGAGCGCAGCGCGAGGGTCTGACTCTCTCCTTGCAAGACAAACTGCGCATCGCACGGGCGCTTGATGAGTTCGGCATGTTGGCGATTGAGGGGGGGTGGCCTGGCTCAAACCCGAAAGACATCGAATTCTTCGCTGCGGCGAAGAAGATTCGCTGGGAGCGTGCGCGACTCGCCGCATTCGGGAGCACGCGGCACAAGTCCAACAAACCTGGTGACGACGCAAATCTGAATGCCCTGCTCGATGCCGAGACACCAATTGTCACGATCTTCGGGAAGAGCTGGACCCTCCACGTTGAAGCGGTGCTTGAGGCTTCGCGTGCCGAGAACCTCGCGATGATTTCGGAGAGTGTGGCCTACATCGCGGAGCGCGGTCGCGAGATGGTGTACGACGCGGAGCACTTCTTTGATGGATATGAGGCGGATCGTGCCTATGCGCTCGACACGCTGCGCGCTGCGCGGGATGCAGGAGCATCAACACTGGTGCTCTGCGACACGAACGGTGGCACCCTAACTGGGCGCATGGCCGAGATCGTGAGCGATGCGCGGGCAACGCTGGCGTCTGATGCTGCGACGAGAGAGATCGTATGGGGGATTCACACGCACAATGATGCAGAGCTCGCGGTTGCGAACGCGCTGGCTGCCGTCGACGCGGGTGTGCGCCATGTACAAGCGACTATCAATGGCTACGGCGAACGTGCAGGCAACGCCAATATGGTTTCTCTGCTTGCCAATCTTGCGCTGAAGACCAATCACCAGGTCGCAGGCGCCGATCACCTTGCTGATCTTTCGCGGCTCTCACACGAGGTGGCAGAGATCGCAAATCTCGCGCCCGATGATCACCAACCGTATGTCGGGCGCTCCGCCTTTGCGCACAAGGGGGGCGTGCATGGTGCGGCACAGGTGAAGACGCCACGTGCCTACCAGCACATCGATCCAGGCCTAGTGGGGAATCGCGGCCGATTGGTGGTCTCTGAGCTCGGCGGCAAGGCGAACACGGGCAGCCGCGCCGCTGAGCTCGGCCTTGAGCTCGCGAACGCTGGGCTTGATCCGAAGACGCTCTCGTCGCTGGTAAAGGAGTTGGAGGCGGCAGGAGCGAGCTACGAGGGGGCGGAGGCCTCGCTCCAACTACTGGTTGAGCGACATCGTTCGACCTATGTGGCGCCATTCACCATCGTTGATTTCACGGTGATCGTGGAGCAGCGCGAAGGTCTGCCAGGGCGAGCCGAGGCAACCGTCCGTGTTGAGGTCGCCGGGGAGCGGCTGCACACGGCCGCCGATGGAAACGGACCAGTGAATGCCCTCGACCGCGCGTTGCGCAAGGCGCTCGGCGCCTTCTACCCGCAGCTGGACGCGGTGCACCTCGTCGACTACAAGGTCCGTATCCTTGACGGCGCATCTGCGACAGGTGCCAAGACGCGTGTCGTGATTGAGTCTGCAGCCGGTGCCGAGGCGTGGTCGACGATGGGTGTGGGCGAGAACATTATTGCAGCATCCGCAGCGGCGCTCGCCGACTCACTTGAATATGCACTACGTGTCCAAGGATCGCAGATCTCACGTCGATCGGAGCGTGACGCGGCCCCTGGGAGCCCCGCGTGAGTGGGCTCATCGCATACGCCGGTGAACCTGGCGCGTTTGCGGAAGACGCACTCCTGCGCTACTTCGGAGACGAGGCCAGGTCACTCAACCTCGCTTCCTTTGGTGAGGTACGCACGGCGATCCTTGACGGTCGTGCGTCTTTTGGCGTGCTGCCCATTGAGAATCTGATCAATGGCACCGTTCGCGAAACGCTCGATCTTCTTCGCGATGGTGCACTTGAGATCGTTGGTGAAGTGGTGGTGCCCGTCTCACTAGTGCTGGCCGCTCTCCCTGGTGTGCTCCTCGAAGGGGTAGCACGCGTCTATAGTCATGCGCAGGCGCTGGCGCAGGCCGAGACCTATCTGCGCAGCCGGCCATGGACGCTCCTCACCACCTACAACACTGCTGGCGCAGGAGCGATGATTCGCGATCGCGATGAGCGGGATGCCGCCGCTGTCCTCTCGCCACGTGCAGCAGCGATTCACGGACTAACCCCGCTGACCGGTGCAATCGAGGCGGTCTCGGGGAATCGCACGCGCTTCTGGGTCGTGCAACGGGCGGGAGGGCCAGCCCACAGGTCGAGTTCGAGTCCCGCTCGCACCACACTCCTTGTCGGCCTGCGCAACCAACCAGGCGCGCTGCTCGCCGCCTTGGCCGTCATTGCCGCGGCGGGTGTAAACATCAGCAAGTTGGAGTCTCGACCGAATCGTGTTGGAGAGTGGGAGTACATCTTCTGGCTCGACCTGGATGGCGCGGCCGACTCACCAGAGATTCGCACGGTGGTAGAGGGGTTGGCCAGCGTGACCTTGGAGTGCCACGTACTCGGCAGTTATCCGCGCGGCGAGGCGCTCTGATCACGCAGCTCCGTGCGCCGCTAGACTCGCTTCATATGGAGCCACAGAAGATCCTTGTCGCAGGCGCATGGGAGAGCTCGCCCAACGCCGTTGACATCCGCTCGCCGTACGACGGCCATCTCGTCGGAACCACCTACCTCGCGACGCCCGAGCAGGTTGAGCGTGCCGCCGCGGCCAGCGTCTCTGGATTCACCGCGATGCGGGCACTCGGCGCCTGGGAGCGAGCCGCAATTCTGCGCACCACCGCCGCGAAGATCACGGAGCGGCGCGAAGAGTTGGCCAAGCTCCTCTCAGCGGAGGCGGGGAAGCCGATTCGAGACGCGCGCGCGGAAATTGATCGTGGTGCACTCACATTCCGTCTTGCTGGCGAAGAGGCGGAACGGATGATTGGGGAGACGATACCGCTCGATCTCGCGCCCGCGAGCAAGGGCCGGCTCGGTATCACCCGTCGTTTCCCCGTGGGTCCAGTACTCGGGATCAGTCCGTTCAACTTCCCGCTGAACCTTGCCGCCCACAAGGTTGCACCTGCAATCGCAGCGGGGTGCAGCATGGTGTTGAAGCCGCCGAGCGCCGATCCGCTCATCATGCTGAAGGTTGCGGAGATCCTCGTTGATGCTGGGCTACCGGCTGGCGGCCTCAGTGTGATCCCCACATCACGGCCTGACGCTGATCGCCTCATAGAAGACGAGCGCTTCAAGGTGCTCTCCTTTACCGGATCGCCCGCCGTCGGCTGGTCCCTCAAAGGCCGAGCCGGCAGGAAACGTGTCCTCTTAGAGCTGGGAGGGAACGCCGCCTGCATCGTTGACGAAAGTGCAGATATTGGATGGGCGGTCAAACGTGCGCTCGTTGGGTCATTCGCCTACGCCGGGCAGGTCTGTATCAGCGTGCAGCGCATCTATGTTCATGAAGCGATTGCCGACGAGTTTGAACAGAAGTTTGCAGCTGGAGTCGCACGACTCGTCCTTGGTGATCCAGCGAACGAAGCGACGGACCTTGGTCCTCTCATTGATGATGGTGCAGCCTCGCGCACAGCGACATGGATACGTGAGGCGACCGCCGACGGAGCCAGGATTATTGCAGGGGGCACGGCGGTAGACCCAAACAACCCGCGCCTCTTTTCGCCAACCATCTTGACCGACGTGCCGCGAAGTGCGCGCATCTGCAGTGAAGAGGCCTTCGCGCCAGTCGTAGTTCTCGAACGTTTCAAAGATTTCTCAACCGCCATTGCGGCCGTCAACGAGAGTCGGTTCGGGCTGCAGTGCGGCATCTTCTCCAACGATCTGGCGCACGTTCGTGCGGCCTTTGATCACCTAGAGGTTGGCGGAGTGATCGTGAATGATGTCCCTACCTATCGCATCGACCATATGCCGTATGGGGGGGTCAAGGACTCGGGACTCGGCCGCGAAGGTGTGCGATGGTCAATCGATGAGATGACGGAGATCAAACTGCTGGTGCTCGCCGACCCACAATAGCCACGTTACCCGCCGAGCTCATCGCCCCCTGGTGTTGAGATTCGCGCAAGGGCCTCTCGCACCGCTCGCCGCGCTCGCTTCGCTCGACGCCGCACGCGGTCCATCTCATGTTCGGCGAGTCGGATCAGGTCGCTATGTTCCCCTTCGACCTGAACCTCATGGTCGCGCAGGCTCTCGATGGGCTGCGGTTCCTCAGCGGCCTCGGAGGAGACAACGACCTGCGGCGGGGCGGCGCGCTCGGGGCGAAGTGGAGCAGCGGCTCGCCCGAGGAGCGCGGCGATCGCTCGCACCGCCTCGGGTGGCGCAGGTGTCTCTTTCGTCAAAAGGCGCGGATCTGGCGTTGATCCTGCTGATTCGGACTTCGCTTCTGCCACGTCGCTCTTCTCCGATGCTGCTATCCGCGGTTGTCGCCCTATTCTCGCCGAAAGGGGAGTAGTGGTGCTGCCGCCACGGCGTCGTCGGGCAAGCGTCGCGCTCGGATTGGGGAGCAGCTCACCGTTCGCCGCGTTTGCGAGATCGGCCCACGGCTCCTTCGCTGATGAGTGGTGTTGCGCGATTCCCCAGAAGACCACCCGACCATGCGGAGGCAACCGCAGGGTCAGACCGTCGGTGAGAAGCGTTGAAGTCGTGAGCAGCAGGCTCCGGTTGGTAATCGCATCACGAAGTTCGGTGACATCACCCGCGGCGGCGGTGATGCCGAGTCGGTCGGCGATCGTGCTTGAGGGGAGCGGACTCGTCGGTCCGCTGGTCACCGAGGCGAAGGGAGCGGCCGCGGGAGATGCCTCTCTAATTGTGACCTCGCCACCCTGGTCCGAGTCCAGTGCAACAACCAGCGTACGCGCAGCGCCAGCGGCGTTACTAAAGGCATAGGCGCTCTCACGCACCGTGGCCACCTCGCTAGTGGCGTCGTACCAACGGAAGTCGGTGACGCCTGCGAAGAGATGGCGTGCCCGAAGCAGCGGGGCGATCTCGCGATCATACCGAGCCACATGTTCAGCGTTGAGAGGGTCTGATGCGCGAGGCGACCGGTACTCCATGCCGTAGCGCTCACGTTGCCCCTCCCACTCTCCGTGGCCGAGCATCGGTACGCCTGGCAGTGTCGCCGCAAGGGTTGCAACCATCAGCGCACGCTCTCCAACACCGAAGCTTACCGCCGCCGGCTCCTCGTCGGGAGTGGTAAGGAAGTTCACGTAGCGTCGCAACAATTCGGGGTCATACGCCGTCGTTTCCCGCAGGATCGTGCGATATTCGGAGTTCTTCCCGTCGCGGAGCATCGTCATAAATGCGGAGTTATAGACACGGTGCAGGCCAAGGCCGCGTACAAAATAACCCTCGAGCAGCCAGAAGGCTTCGGCGAGAAGCATCGTCTCTGGTGCCTCGCGCTCGACGCGCTCAACGACCTCCCGCCAAAACTCCCGCGGTAAGCGTCGTGCAAACTCGCGATCACTGAGCGCGAATTCGTCGCGAGAGGGGATCGCCGCAGCGCTGCCCGTTGGCGGATACCAGAGGCGACGTACATGTTGCGCCGCAAGCGTCATGGCTGCGTCAAAGCGGATGATGTCAGCGCGGCGAGCGACCGAGAGAATCTCTTGAATAACAGCCTCGCGGGCGGTTGGATTCAGATAGTCGATCTGCGCTGTGTCTTTCCACGGCATGTTCGTTCCATCATTTCCGTGGTAGATGTACACCGTTTCATTCGGCGTTTGTCGCTTGAAGGCGACAGCGGCATCATCACCCCGCTCGTAGCCGTCCTCGATTTGGATCGTGAGCTCCGATTGTGACGCGAGGTTCTCACCGGTGTACCGATAGTTGGGAAATGGTGGGTGATCGGATTGGAGCAGGAGTTCTGGTTGTTCGCTCACCCACCGACCGTCGATGGCGACATGATTGGGCACCATGTCCGCCACGATGCGAATTCCCGCGGCGCCGGCTCGTGCGCGGAGTGTGGCGAGAGCCGCATCGCCGCCGAGACCCTCGTCAACCACATACTCCGCTATGGCGTAGGCGGATCCCTCGGCGTCAAGATCACCGGCGCGTACCTTCATCGTGCGTGAAGCCGAACTCCGACGCCAGATGCCGATGGGCCAGAGGGCGTTGACGCCCCGCTGCGCCAGGAGCCGAAGCTCTTCGTCGGGGATTTCGTCTAGGCGGCGGATGGTGGTGCCGTAGCGCTGCGAGAGTTGGGCGAGCCATACGAGGAGATGTTTTGCCTGAATGACCACCTCGCCCATCCACTGCGCGTCGCTGCCGTAGCGTGGCGCCTCGGGCGTGCCGAGGGCGGGCTCCTCACCGCGAATCACTGCTGCACCGTCGGTTGCCTTCTCGTCATTTGTTGAGGATAGGGGTGCGACGTGGGTGATAGGCTGCACCGATGCCGATTGAGACCGTTGCGCGCTCACTCTCGTTCATTAATTGGGTGGTGGTGAGCGGCCTCGCCGCGGGAAGCCTAGCTGCGATCCTCCTGCTGACGCACCGCTCGGAGTCGACCCGTGGCTATCGCGGGTTTACGGTCTTTGCCGCTGGTGGCTGGGCATTCCTCGCTTGGCTCGCCGATGGAGCGCTCCCGATCCCGTCTGCAGATGCACCGATCGTCGCCGCTTCCCCAGAGATCGACGCGCTGCGACGCCTCCTTCTCGTCGGGGTTGCCTGCCTTGCGACACTCTGGACGCTCCAGATCGCCCGCGGGGGAGATGGGCGTTTGGTTGGACTTGTCACTGTAAGCACGGCGATCTCAGCACTCATCGTTGCCGCGTTTGGTTGGTCACCTACGCCACTCCGTGCGGTTGCACTCGCCCTGCAGCTCCTCCTCCTCGCGGCCGTTACGGGTGGCTCATTTGCAGCGATGGTGCTCGCTCACTGGTACCTCGTCACGCCGAAGCTTCCAGAGGCGCCCCTCCTGCTGCTTAGCCGCACCGTGGGGACGGGCATCGCGGTGCAGCTGCTCCTCTTCCTTCTCTGGCAGATTGCAGGACTTGGTGGAATTGGTGCCGGGTGGGACTTCTTCGCGATCTTGCGACTCGTCATTGGGCTGATCTTCCCCGCGCTGCTCAGTTACGCCGGCTGGCGCACCGCGAAGGCGCGCTCTATGGAGTCGGCAACCGGACTTCTCTACATCGGACTCGGAGCGGTCACGACGGGAACGATCCTTGCGGCAGGGCTCTTCTTTGGCGCTGGGATCTTGGTTTAGCCTGCTCGCTGCGGCAGCTCGGCCAGAAGCGACGCGACACGACGCTCGACGCGCAGTAGTTCACTGACGCTCCACGCCTGAGCGAAGCAGGCGACAGGCGTGTAGGGTGCGTCGCCCGTTGCGTTTTCTGAGATCGTCCCGAGCCCCGCCTCGTAAAGGTGTGCGCGATACGGCAGCAAGGCGCTGGTCACAATCTTGAGTGCGGCCGCTCGTCCCGCTGGGTTCGTCAGGTCGTGTACAGCGAAAGCGCTGTCGGCCCACGGTCCAATCAACCAGAGCCAGCCAAGACCCTGGTGATAGGCACCATCGCGTGATCGACGGTCGCCATCGTAGTCACCTCGATACGCTGGATGACTTGGAGCGAGTGAGCGAATGCCGATCGGAGCGCGCAGCTGTTCGTCCGCGGCGGTGAAGGCGCGCAGAGCAACCTCGTTGGGGATGAGATCGCCGCCTAGACCGAGGGCGATGAAGAGATTGGGTCGAAGCGAGAGGTCATCGCCATCGGGGCCATCAACGACATCGGCGAGCCATGGCACCTCGGTGCGAATGAAGCGTGAACGGAAGCTGTGACGAACCTGGTCCGCAAACGACTCAAGTTCTGCCGCCGTGCGCTCAGCATCGGGAACCCCTGAGCCGATGCGTGGATCGCGTAGCCAGGAACTAACGCTGCGTAGGGCGCGATACCAGAGCGCCGAGATCTCGATGGGCTTGCCGCTGCGAGGTGTCACAACCCAGTCGTCCAACTTGGCATCCATCCACGTCAGCTGACGACCCTCAGCTGATCCGACAATAAGACCATCACGGTCGGCGCCGATGCCAAAATCGGTGCCGGTGCGGTATGCGGAGATGGTTGAGAGCATCGTCGGCAGTAGTTCGGCGCCGAGCGCAACATCCTCGGTTGCCGCTACATGCGCTCGTGCCGCCTCGATGTACCAGAGTGGCGCATCAATCGTGTGGTACTCGGGCATCTCATCAACGTGATCAGGAAAGTTGTTCGGCAGCAACCCTCGGCGCACCCAGGGGGCAAAGGAGCGCAGGACCGTTGCGCCGATCTCTGGTCGCCCCGTGGCGAGGGTCAAGCCACGGAGTGCTATCGCCGTATCTCGACCCCAGTCGTTAAACCAGGGATAGCCAGCGATCACTGACCAGCCGATCGGCGCGGAAGGGTCGGCGGGGCCAGGAAGCGCGGGGATGCGCCGTCGCACGAGAAAGTCGTCGGCAGCGAGGACGAGTGCGCGTAGGTCACTGCGTGCGGAAACGGCGGCATCCGCGCCGTCCCCCACAGATTGTGCGCGTGCGAGGAGCCCCTCGTCGTGGGCCTGGCACTCCGCACGAAGTTTCGCGCCGCCATCGCGTGCCAGCATCGCGAGCAGCTCTGACGCTGGTCGCCCAATGCCGCCGCCCTCCGTTGCCATCAGGAGGTGAGCCGATTCACCCGGCTCAAGGTGCACGCTCCAGCGAACGGGGATGGCGTAGTCGGATCGGTCGGCCTCAACGCGGGCGGCGTCGTGCCGATGGAAGAGGCCGCGAATCACACCGAAGTCGGCGCTGAGTTCACCGCGATCACATCCCACCTCGACAACCGGCCACGCCGCACTCATCTGCCACGAAGCACTGTGCCGGGACGGGTCGATGGCAACATTCGCACACGACAGGTCACCGATGCGGGCGTCATGGTGATCGTGCGCGGTTGCACTCAGCCGTAGCAGGAACTCAACGCCAACGTGTGCTGAGGTGTCAAGCGTGTATGAGAGCAGCACTGCATTGGCGCCGTGGATCGCCGACTGCGTCTCGATGAGCTGCGTGCCATGTAGATCCCAACGCCTACTCACCCCACCTACGCCGACCTGCACCTCCTCGAGTGGCGCTCCGAGCCGCGGTGAGAAGACGCCAGGCTCGATCTCAAAACTGAAGAGCGGCAGCCAGTCACCGCCAGCCCTCGCCCAGAGCATCGGAGGGCCGGCGAGTACGCTTCGCGCGACCGGCGGCTGAAGTGCGGCGACAAGGAGGCCGTGATAGCGACGACCGGGCGCACCGATTGGAGAGAGGGCGGTATAGCCCCCGAGTCCGTTGCCGATGAGGATTTCGCGATCCTGCGCACGATCTAGATCGGCGAGATCTGCAGCGTTGAGGAGGGTGCTCATGGCGCTCGCGCGCTCCCGAGGCTAGGCGATCTTCTTGATGGTGTAGTTGATCACGTTGCCATTTGGCAGCGTCACGACCACCTTGTCTCCAACCTTGCGACCGATCAGCGCTTTGCCGAGTGGACTCTCATTGGAGATCTTTGGCGGCTCGCCGCTCGGATCAGCCTCTGTCGACCCAACGATGAGATAGTCGTGACTCTTGCGCTCCGCAGTCACGGTAACGGTCGAGCCGAGGGCGACTTCGTCGGTGCTGGCACTCTCGTCAATGATCTCGGCATTGCGCAGCTTCTCTTCAATCTCCAGGATCTTCCCTTCAATGAAGGACTGCTCATTTCGGGCAATCTCGTAGTCGGCGTTCTCCCGCAGGTCTCCGAGCTCCTTGGCCGCCTTGATGCGGGCGATGACCGCTGGGCGCTGTGAATGGATCAGGTCGTGCAGCTCGGCCTCGAGCGCAGCCTTCCCAGATTCCGTGAGGTAGACAGGTCCAACCATGCGGGGGAGTCTAGCCGTTCGCCGCCCCCGTGGCGCCCCCTTGTCGAATCGCGAGGGCCAGGAGCGTGCTGAGCCCGAGCATGGCGATCTGTGGCGTAAGAGGGCCCCCAGCCAGGATTAGGAGTACGGAGAGCCCGACGCTCACAAGCACCTGCGCCCGGGGAGGGCGGTTGCCAGTGGCGGAGCGCAGGGCGAGCAAGCCGAGTGCCAACAGATCTAGCGCTCCTATGGCGATCGTTGCGAAGGAAGCGTAGGCAACGAGGCGGTCGTAGCCCCCCTCTCCTGGCAGCGCGCCGCCCAGGAGCCCATAGGTGAGCGCCCCTGAGGCAATCAGCCCAACGCCGCGCACGAACTCAGCGCTTGCCAACGCGGCGTAGGTGACCAGCACCGATCCCTTCAACATGCAAAGGAGCGTAGCGCGAACGCGGCAGGGGTGGCGGTAAGGGCGCATACTCTCCTCATGAGCAGTTCTGCACGAAGTACCGCAATCCGATCGACGTTGAAGCTTGATGTTGTCATCGCCTCGCTGTTGCTGAATGCGGGAACTCTCCTCGCACTCGTTACGTGGGTGACAGCTGACCGACCTGATTTTTTCTCTGGGATCAGTAACGACCAGGTGCGCGCCACAGCGTCTATCTTGGCTATTGGCGTTCCAATCTCAATCGTCGCTGCAGGTGCCAGTCGACTGAGTGCGCGTCTCTCGGTGGATCTCGGCACCGGAACGCTCCTTGCACTGCTCGCGGCGCTTAGTGCACTCTTCACCGCTGCGGCGGTCTTCTACGCCGTGCTGCCGTGGGACTCCTTCACTGTGATGCGGTTGCTCCGTGCACTAACGAACGGCGTCACCATCTTCCTCATAGCCCGAGTCCTGGTACGACGCGCACGAAAACTCCCCGATTGGATCAGCATTACCGGAACGATCTTCGCTGTAGGTCTCCTGCCGCTCGGGCTACTCACGATTGCCGTGGATGCCTTCACGTCCTTCGACTTGCCAGTTGGCAACCTCCCACTTCCCGTGGGGAATCACACAGACGCGCTGCTCACGGCGATCTATCTGGCAGCACTGCTGCCCGTGCTCTTCTTTGGGCGGGCGCTCCTCCGGGCTGAATCTGAACGGTACCGTCCGATCGAACGCCGCTTCGTTGAGTTCTTCGCAGCGTTTGGTGTCGGCTCACTCGCCGCAACCGTGGTGCCGCTTGCGACCACTCGACTCTACGACTCGCTGCAGACCTGCCCGAGTCCGGATGTCTACGACTATGTCTGCACCCGCCCACCAGGGGAGTGGATCGTGATTGGCATCCTGACCGGCCTCGCCGCCTGGCGCTTGATTCGCGGGGCAGAGCGTGCCAAGGAGCCCCTCCTCTGGGTCGGCGCGCTGCCGCCGGTGATCACGACCGCGATCGCCATCAACTGGTATCTCCCCAACGAGCTGGGTGGCCTTCCCGTCGCGGGAGCCCTGATCGCACTTGGCGGCCTGCTGCTCTTGCGACGCGCTACGATGACGCCAGCGCCGCCTTCGCGGCGCGCGGCACAGCGGAGGTGACCCAATGAGCGATGCGAAGAAGATCACGGTCTATGGCGCGGATTGGTGCAGCGATTGCCGACGCTCCAAAGGCTACCTTGATGCTCATCACGTCCCCTACACCTACGTTGATGTTGACGCCGACGCGGCTGCAAAAGAGATGATCGAGACGCTGACCGGCGCGAAGTCGATCCCAGTGATCATCTTTGAAGATGGCTCGTACCTCGTGGAGCCCTCCAATGAGGCGCTCGGCGCGAAGGCGGGCGTACCCCAGAGCTAACGCGCGGCGAGCGGTAGCTCGTCGAGGCTTGCTAGCACGACGTCAGCGATCTCTGTTGCGCCCGTCGATGACGGAGCGCCCGGGAGTGGCACAACGACGACACTCATCCCCGCCGCCTTACCAGCGCGCGCGCCCGCGAGTGAATCTTCGATGGCAAGCGAGCGCTCCGGCGTAATGTTGATGCGGCGACACGCCTCAAGGTACACGTCTGGGAGTGGCTTACCACCCGCAACCTCGTCGCAGCTCACGTAGGTGTGCACGACGTCGGCGAGACCCAAAATCTCGATCAACGTGGCGATGATGCTGCGTGGGCTCCCTGACGCAATCGCAACGGGGCCGCGCGCCGCAGCGCGGCGAACGGCGGCAACTCCGGCGGGAATCACCTGCACGCGCCCAGAGCGATAGAGCGACTCAAGGTGGTTGATGGTGCGCGTCGCAATCTCATCGGGATCTGGGTGTTCAAGGATCTCGGCCATGGCGCTGCCCCACTGCTGGGTGTTCGCACCGTAGAAGCGATGGAAGTCCTCTTCAACCAGGCGACCACCAACTTCTGCGGCGATGGCGAAGCGCGCCTCCGCCCAGAGCGGCTCGGTATCGCAGAGCACACCATCCAAATCAAAGACGACTCCATCGGGGTTCAGCACGTACGGCGGGAGGGCGCGACCTTCAGGCATAGGCGCAAGGGTAGCGGGGCGCGTACCCTACGCCCATGAGTCCTGTGGTCCGAGAAGAGTCGAGCGCCTGGGGGGCACGCCTGCGCGCCGCCGCCACCGGAGGCCATCTCACCGACCTCCCCTTTGTGCAGCAGCCAGCATGGGCGGCATCCAAAGCCCTCACGGGCTGGGAGTCGGTGCGCCTCGTCGCGCAGGATGGCGTCGCATGGGTCGGCGCGCAGTTCCTGATCCAGCGGCTCCCCGCCGGACTCGGTCGCATCGCCTATGCGCCGCGTGGCCCAATAGTTGTTGCGCCGAACGAGGCCGTAGCCGCAACGCTGCGTGCCGAGCTGCTGCGCGGACTCACCGAGCTTCGCAGCGACGGCGTCACGCTGGTGCGCCTTGAACCGGGCAACAGCACGCCGCTCCCCGATGAGGCCGACCAGGTCAACCCTGCCGATGATCTCAGCGCCGACCTTCGTGCGCCGTGGCAGGCTGCAGCAACTACCGCACGTATCACGCTGCATCGCGCACGACCGGTGCAGCCGTCGACCAGTCGACGCGTTGATCTCACCGCTGGTATGGAGACCGTTCGCGCCGCCTGGCGCAGCAAGTGGCGACAGTATGCGCGACATGCCACGGAGTCAACAAATTCGGGCAACGAGCTCCGCGCGCCATACGCGCTGAAAGTCACGGCGATGGAGCGTGCCGTGGCGCGAGGGAGTGCCACCTACGACATGTGGGGGATCTCAACGGCGGGCATTGCGCACTTCAAAGCTGGCTGGGGCGGGGTGCCCGTGGTCTACCCAGGCGCGTTCGACCTGGATCTCGATCCGATCCGTGGGCCGCTCGTGCGGCTCGCGCTGCGGCTGCGCGGCTTCGGCGCTTAAGCCGACAGGCGAGTCATTCGGCTCGCCACCAGGGTGAGCAGGCCATCAGCCAGCACTAGCCCCCAGATCAGTTGCGGCGCTCCTGTAACGAGGAGACCGAACACGCCGATTGCACTGAGCGTCATCCCAAAGATGAGCACGGCACGGCTGGACCGTCGCGACCAGAGTGCGCGTGCAACCCAGATCGGCGCAGCCCCAGCCATCCCGAGAGCAACAGCTGCAACCATGAGCAGGGCAAGGAGCTGCCGCACCCATGCTCCGAACTCTGGGAGGTTGTTCTGCTCTGCGAGCGCGGCAAGGATCACCGCGATATCAATCTGAAACGTTTCAAAGAGCGCCACAACATCTGCTCCAAGCTGAGCGGTGATCTGAGCGCCAAGTGTGGCCCATGTCTCATCCGCGATATCGAGCGCAACAACAGCAATCGCGACGAGGCTGGCGAGACTGGCGGCGATGAGTGTGATGCCGAGAAGAGCATTGCCCACGGTGGCGGCGATCTGCGCGATCCCGCGGGGAGACTCCTCAGGCTCATCCAACATGTAGTTCACTCGCCCCCCTTATACGGATAGGTGATCCATCCATCCGCGAGAGCTGCAGCGAAGTCAGGTGCGCCGGAAATTTCGCTCCTCCCTGGCTTATGGTGAAGGACGGCCGTACGCACGTGCGCGCCAGCAGCGCGCGCCCGATCCGCCACCAGTGCGAGCGTTCGCCCACTCTCCCAGACCTCATCCACGATCAGAATCGATCGCCCCGTAAGCGAATCATCAGATGGCATGCGCGTGATCGACGGCGCTGGTCGACGACCGGCGGCGTCGTAGTGTTCGGCAACAGCAACGAGCAGGTCACGAATGCCGAGCCGATACGCAAGCATCGCTCCAGGCACTAGGCCACCGCGACTAATCGCGAGGATGGCGTCGGGGCGCTGGGTTTCGGGAAGTGCCTGGATCTTCTGGGCGAGCGCTTCTACATGCCGGTTCAGCTCCTCCCACGAAAGGACGAGCGTCTCCGTCGTCACCTCAGCGTACGTGGTCGAGCGCTTGGCTGAAGTCGGCAATGATGTCAGCCGCCGACTCAATGCCGACGCTGATCCGGAAGATGCCGCCGCGCTTCGGCATCGGGTAGACGAGCGTATCCACTTCGCCGAGGCTCACCCCTACGGCACACATCTGTACGTGATCGCTGAAGGCGCGCATCGCGTCGAGCGGATCTACCCCTGCCGCGGCGCGTGGCTTGAACGAGAGCATGCCGCCCCATCCGCTCGTGAGGAGTCGGTCCGCTACTGCCCGGTCCGGATGCGATGCGAGGCTCGGGTGCCGTACCCACTCCACCTTCTCGTGGGCCTCAAGGAACGCAGCGACAGCACTCGCATTCTGGGAGGCGCGTTCAATTCGTAGCGGCAGAGTGCGTGCACCGCGCGCGATTAGCCAGGAGTTGAACGGCGATGCCGCGCCGCCGAGCAGGTCGGTCTGGCGACGAATTGGATCCACGAGTGCCTTGGAGCCCGCAGCAATTCCACCCAACGCATCGCCATGACCCGAGACCCACTTCGTTGTGGTCTGCAACACGAGATCTGCACCATGCTCAAGTGGCCGCAGCAAGACTGGGCTCAGGAAGGTGTTGTCGACGACTAGGAGCGCACCGCCGGCGTGGGCGATCTCTGCAACGGCGGGTAGGTCGGTGATTCGCATCCAGGGATTCGACAGCCCCTCGCAGTAGATGATCTTGGTGTTCGGCTTCATTGCCGCGCGCACCGCCGCAAGATCGGTGATCGGCACCGGTGTCACCTCGATCCCGCGCGACGGGAAGTCTTCAGCAAAGAGGATCTGACTGATGATGAAGAGGTCGTCGGCGACGATCAGATGGTCACCTGACTTGAGGTGGGCGAGGAGCCCAGCGGCAATTGCCGACATCCCTGAGGCTGATGCAACCGCACTCTCGGCCCCTTCGGCTTCTTACCGTCTTTCGCCATGGCGAGAGTGTAAGGGCTGGAGCGGGAGACGAGGTTCGAACTCGCGACCTTCTGCTTGGGAAGCAGACGCTCTACCAACTGAGCTACTCCCGCGTGGGGGAGGAGTGTACCGCAGGCTTGCGGTCCCTACGGCACCTTCGTCGTGGTCTTGGAGAGCCACTTGGTCGGCTCGGTTCCGGTGCTTGTCCCAGTAACGCGCACCGCAAGGTAGCGGCCCTTCTGCCCCCGGGTGACCGTGAAGGTTGACTTCGTCGCCCCTGCGATGGGTGTGCACCACGCCACATTGGTCGTACGCACTGCGGCGATGGGACGCGTGCAGGAAAGCCACTGATAGGTGAAGGTGGGTGCCGGAACGCCGCTCCACGTGCCCTTAACCGCCGTGAGCCTCTTGCCAATCTTCGCCTGGCCCGTCACGGTCGGCTTGACCGAGGCTGATGCGCGCTCACTCGCCGTGAGCCAAGCAAATTCAGCCCCCCTCGCCACGCTTGTCACTTGTAGAAACAGTCGACCGTTGAGGTTGGTCGGATATCCGGTTACCTCGACTCCACTTTCCGCCGCTGGAATCGCTTCAGTTATTTCACCGTTAGTGCGCCACACTTCGGTGCCGTGAGTGCCGTCATTAGCTCTGAAGTAGAGATAGCCACCGAGGGGCGTGAAGCCAGCGGGCTCGCCAAAGCCACTCGGATTGATATCTTCCACGAGTTCGGTCGTTGTGCCGTTCGTGCGCCAAAGTTCACGGCCATCGGTGCCGTCATTCGCCCTGAAGTAGAGATAGCCGCCGAGGGGCGCGAAGGATTCAGGGTAGCTTGCGCCATCCGGATTGATATCTTCCACGAGTTCGGTCGTTGTGCCGTTCGTGCGCCATAGTTCCGTGTCGTGAGTGCTGTCAAAGGCCCTGAAGTAGAGATAGCCACCGAGGGGCGCGAAGGATCCAGGGCTGCTATGGCCACCCAGATTGATATCTTCCACGAGTTCGGTCATTGTACCGTTCGTGCGCCACACTTCGGTGCCGTGAGTGCCGTCAAAGGCCCTGAAGTAGAGATAGCCACCGAGGGCCGTGAAGAATGCAGGATCGCTATCGCCACCCGGATTGATGTCTTCCACGAGTTCGGTCATTGTGCCGTTCGTGCGCCACACTTCGGTGCCGTGAGTGCCGTCATTAGCGCTGAAATAGAGATAGCCACCGAGGGGCGTGAAGCCCACCGGCATGCTATCGCCACCCGGATTGATATCTTCCACGAGTTCGGTCGTTGTGCCGTTCGTGCGCCACAGCTCATAGTCGTGAGTGCCGTCATTCGCCCAGAAGTAGAGATAGCCACCGAGGGGCGTGAAGCCAGCGGGGTCGCTTAAGCCACTCGGATTGATATCTTCCACGAGTTCGGTCGTTGTGCCGTTCGTGCGCCAAAGTTCACGGCCATCGGTGCCGTCATCAGCGCTGAAGTAGAGATAGCCGCCGAGAGGCGTGCCCAGTTCAGGGTAGCTAGGGCCACTCGGATTGATGTCTTCCACATGAATGATTGGCGTGCTAGTCGCACGGGCTGGTGAAATTACGATCAGAAGTAGTGAGATCGCGAGGGCGAGTGCACGATGTTTGGCGGGCATCCTGAACTCCTTGTTGGTCTTTCAGTCGGCACGCAGAGGCCGAATGGCGAGACTATGCCATAGCGTGCGACGCCCGCGAAGGCTGTCGCGAAAAACAGAATCTCGAAGCAAATTCGCAGCCTGCCCGGCGAGGGGTGTTGCGAGCTGGAATAGCCTCTACGGCACCTTTGTCGTGGTCTTGGAGAGCCACTTGGTCGGCAGAGTGCCCGAACTTGTTCCCGTTACGAGGACAGCGATGTAGCGCCCCTTCTGGCCTCGCGTCACCTTGAAGGTGCTCTTCGTCGCCCCAGCGATCGCGCTGCACGAAGAGATCAAGGTTGAGCGAGGCGCAGAGAGGGCGGAAGTGCAGGCGTACCACTGATATCGGAAGGAGGGAGTCGGAGTTCCACTCCAGGTTCCCTTTGTCGCGGTCAAGGTCTTTCCGACCTTTGCCGGTCCGGCAATCGTGGGCTTTACGTTTGCGACGGCACGTTCCATCACAGTGAGCCACGCGAACTCATCACCTGTTGCAGGGCTTGTAACACTTAAGATGAGTCGCCCGTTAGTCTGGCCCATGACGTAGCCGAAATCGACAGTGCTATCGGCGAACGAGATCTGTTCGGTTACAGAGCCATTCGTTCTCCAGAGCTGATCTCGACCAGCCGACGTAGTAATTCGGAAGTACAACCAACCTCCGTAGGAGGAGATGTAATAAGGGTGCGAACTACCTACTGGGTTCAAATCTGCGAATAACTCCGTTCTCGCTCCGTTCGTTCGCCACAGCTCGCGGCCAGTCGTGCCATCTGTTGCATCAAAGTACAGCCAATCTCCGAGCGGGACGAATCCAGTGCTGTTACCAGGTGCTGACGAACCAGTCAGGTTGATATCTTCTACGAGCTCAGTTGTTGTGCCGTTAGTGCGCCAGAGCTCACCGCCGGAGAAACCGTCGGTGAAGGAGTAATAGATCCATCCATTGAATGCTGTCAGACCGGTTGGGCAACTAACTGCATCCGGAGATGTATTAACGACCAGCGCTGTTGTTAGACCATTGGTGCGCCAGATCTCACACCCATCTACGGTATCGTCAGCGGCAAAATAGAGCCAATCCCCAAGCGGCGTCATTTCGTAGATGTATGAGGATTCTGGGCCACCATTGATGTCCTTTACGAGCGCAGTGATCGTGCCATTTGTTCGCCATAGTTCACGTCCGTAAAATCCGTCAGTGGCTTCGAAGTAGAGCCAGCTCCCCAAGGGTTGGAATTCTTCCGGACTGCTGTTTCCTGCTCCGGGATTGATGTCTTCCACCAACTCAGTCTCAATGCCGTTGGTGCGCCATAGCTCTCTTCCTTGGACTCCGTCTGCTGCTGCAGAGAAGTAGACCCAACCTCCGAATTGGGTGAATCCCCACGGTGCAGATCCTGTGGCGCCGACGCGGATATCCTTGACTTGCTCGGTTATGGTGCCGTTCGTGCGCCACAGCTCCTGTCCATCGGATCCCTCGTCAGCCCTGAAGAAGATCCAATCTCCAACAGCGACAAGATCTTGTGCGGTTGAACCTGTGCCACCGACCCGAATATCTTCAACAAGTTCCGTGGTTTCGCCATTCGTTCGCCAAAGCTCGCTGCCGTGGATTCCGTCTTGGGCAGAGAAGTAGACCCAAGCGCCAAGCGTCGCGGCGTAGATGGGGGTTGAGCCCGTTGCACCGGGTCGGATTGCATCCACAACGGTGGGCACCAGCGCGCCAGCGGCACGAACCGGCGCGGCCGCAGCGAGGAGCAGGGCAAGCAGCAGCGGTAGCAGGGGGAGCTGATGACGTCGCTTCAGATCGACGGTCTCAGTGGCGATCAGGGCCAAAGTCTTGATGCGTCGCACGGGCTACCCCTCCAACATGGCGGTGTCGTCGGCTGCGAGCGCAGTCGCGGCGGGGGGAGTGTAGCGTGGGGCGCCCGAGGCAGATCAATTCGTTGCATCTCCAACCGCCAGCATGCGCACGGAGCGTGGCGACGCACCCCAACGCTGTCGGGTCCGAGCGGTACCCTTGCGTCATGAGGCTGGAGCGGCGATGGCTGGGACGGGTCGGATACGACGAGGCACATGCGCTGCAGCGTGCGCTCGTAGCGGAGCGGGCCGAAGGGCGGGGTCACGACACGTTTCTCACCCTAGAACACGATCCAGTGATGACGCTCGGTCGCCATGCAGATCCTGCGCACCTGTTGCTGGAAGAGCCGGAGTACGCGGCCCGAGGGATCGCGGTTCGCCGCGTCGAACGCGGCGGCGAGGTGACCTATCACGGTCCGGGGCATCTCGTGATCTATCCGATCGTCGCCCTGCGCGCCAATGGCATCACCCTCCGCGCACACATCCGTGCGCTTGAGGCGTCGCTGATCGCAGCGTGTGCCGCCTTTGGAATTGCAGCGACACGGCGTGACGGAGCCCCTGGGTGTTGGGTGGATGATCGCAAGATCGGCGCGATCGGGGTTCGTGTGGAGCGCGGCGTGGCTTGGCATGGTGCGGCGCTGAATATCGGACGTGACCTTGCCCCGTTTGAACTGATCAATCCCTGTGGTCATGTTGGCGTCGTCTCAACATCGGTGGCACTGGAGCGTGACTGGCAGGCGATCGCTCGCGGTGATCGCCATGCGTTAACGGAGGCGGAGCCCGAAGTCCGCCTTGTCGGCGACGTGGTCGCGGCGGCGTATGAACGGGAGCTTCGCGACTACGTCGCGCACCATACGATTTCGGAGCGCAGTGCGGTTCCTGCAGCTGCTGGGGGTTCATGATGAGCGGTGGAATTTGGGAACTACGTCGCGACGAGATCACCGGCTGGTGGTCGGCAACGGTCGTTGACCGTGAATTTCAGCCGCAGCGATTTCATGAAGAGCGCACGTCGGGAGCCCGCGATGAAGAGTGCGCCAACTGTGCGCAAGCCGATGCGACGACAGTCACGCGACGCGTATTGCGCCAGGGCGCCTTTCACTCCGTTGGCACGCGCATGGATGCGGCGGCAGGGGAGTCTGGATTTCTCACGTTGAGCGACGTTGATCGTGCCGGTTCTTGGTCGGCACTCGTCGCACCAGGTCGCGAACATGGTGAGCTTGACGAGGTACCAGTCGCCGTCGTGACGAACTTCTTGATGGCAATCCGCGATCACTTGCGTACCGCCCGTGACCTCGGCGCAACCGCCTACATCCAGTTTGTTCGCAACGCCGGCGGGCAGGCTGGCGCAATGACCGATCACCTCTGTTTCGACGCCTACGATCTGCCGCAGGTGCCGCACCGACTCGCCGAAGAGATTGGTGGCGCAGCGCGTCTATCAATTCGCGCCGGCGGATGTGCGTACTGTCATCTCGTCGCGGACGAGTCGCACGGCGGACGTCGCATGCTGCATCGTGATCCCTTCGGCCTGGTGGTTGCGCCATTTGCGAGCCGTTCAGCCTTTGAGACCTGGATCATTCCCAACGGCCATTCTGCCGATTTCGCCGATACCGACGCGGCAACGATCAACGGATTCGCCAGTACCCTACAGACCGCCGTACGAGCACTTCGGGCGATCGGCATGCCGCCGTACAACCTCATGCTGCACACCGCACCGTTGCGGGAGCGCGTCGACGGCACCTACCACTGGCACTGGGAGCTCCATCCGCGCCTCCGCCCCATCGGCGGATTGGAACTGGCCTCCGGCATTCCCGTGGTGCCGATCTCCCCCGAGGAGGCCGTCGTGGAACTGCGCCGCGCCCTCGCCTAGCCGCCCTGCTATCGTTCCGCAGCACCCGCAACGTGGTCGGCAGAGATCGGCCGGCGGGGCAGAGGAGTGAGCCATGGCACGACAGGTGATGAACGCCGAAGAGATTCGCCGGGCACTGACCCGCATCTCGCACGAAATCATTGAGAAAGAGGGGACGACGGGCCTCGTCGTCGTTGGCATTCAGCGCCGCGGTGTCCCGCTTGCGAAGGTCATCGTTGATGCGATCAAAGAGCATGAGGGCGTCACCGTTGAATCGGGCACCCTCGATATCAGCTTCTACCGCGACGACTTGACGACGATCTCAGTGGCGCCTGTGCACCGTGGGACGTCGATCCCTGGCGACATCACGGGGAAGACCGTGATCCTAGTCGACGATGTCCTGTACACCGGTCGCACCATTCGCGCCGGCCTCGACGCACTGATTGACTACGGTCGACCCAAGGCAATTCGCCTCGTGGCGCTGATTGACCGTGGTCACCGAGAACTACCCATCCGAGCTGATCACGTGGGCAAGAACATCCCAACGACCAGCGAAGAGGTGGTGCGAGTCTGCGTCAAGGAGATCGACGGCGAAGACCTAGTGAAGGTGGAGTTGCTCGCTGAGCATCTCGCGGCGAACGAGGCGGCGACGAAGGCCCAGGGCTGAATCGGCGTTCGGAGGGTTGACGATGGTCACCCAGGGTGATTCGTCGCAGGAACATGAACGGAGACATCTCCTCGATGTTGCCGACCTTGATTGGAGCGCGCTCCGTCAACTCCTGGTAAGCGCTGAATCCATGCAACGGCTGCTCGACTCGACGGCGGGTGGGAGTGATGACCTGCGCGGCGTCGGAGTGACCACCCTCTTCTACGAGCCATCGACCCGCACGCGAATCTCGTTTGAGACCGCGGCCGCCGCACTCGGGGCACGGGTGAGCACCTTCAATGTCGCAACATCGTCGGTGGGGAAGGGGGAGTCGCTGCTCGATACGGTGCGCACCCTTGAGGCACTTCGTACCGCAGTCATCGTCTTGCGGCACGAGCGTGCTGGAGCCCCATGGTTCGCCGCACGCCACTTTGGCGGGAGCATCATTAATGCTGGTGACGGCTGGCACGCACATCCGACCCAGGCGCTGCTTGACCTCTCCGTGCTCTCGCGACACCTGGGTGATCGCGACGGATCGCTCGTTGGTCGACGCATTGCAATTGTTGGCGACCTGCTCCACAGTCGGGTTGTTCGCTCAAATCTGCATACTTTGACGACCGCTGGTGCTGACGTGCTCCTCACTGGCCCTGCAAGGTTGATCACGGGGTTTGCCGAGCTCGCTCAATCCATTCGCGGCGCTCGTGGTGGCGTGCGAGTCGTCACGAGCCTTGATGAGGCACTTGATGATGTGGATGCGGTTATGGCGCTGCGAATCCAACGCGAACGGCTCGCGGCAGGCGAACTCGATTCACTGGAGGCATATCGATCCGCGTGGGGCTTGACAGCCGCACGGCTCGCAGCGCTCGCGCCGCGTGCGTTGGTACTGCATCCGGGACCGATGAACGAAGGTGTCGAGATCGACCCCGATGTTGCCGACGGACCACGGAGCCTCGTTCTTGAGCAGGTTCGCGCGGGGATTCCGATGCGCATGGCCGTCCTCCATCAGGTGGTGCGGGGGGCTCGTGCACATGGCTGATGGAGTGACGAGGTCGTTCGCCAACCATTGGGTGGTTGATCCCGTCGCCGAGTTGGCGGGCGTCGCCGATGTTCATGTCGCGTCAGGGACGATCGCTTCGGTGAGCTGGCGGGATGGCGAGGCAGCGGCACGCGCGCGGTGGGCAGCGGGCGCTGCGCCGGGGGCCGGTGATCCGACGTTGGCCCTCTTCCCCGCGTTGATCGACATGCATGCGCACTTTCGCCAGCCAGGCGCCAACGGATCGGAAGAGGTTGAGAGCGGTTCGCGAGCAGCGGTCCACGGAGGGTACGGGACCGTTGCTCTCATGCCCAATACCGAACCTGCCGCCGACACCCCCGCATTGCTGCAGCAGATGACTGATGGCGAACGACACGGGCTGCGACTGCTCCCCATCGCCGCCGCTACGATCGGTCGTGCAGGTGCTGCGGTGAGCGATGTCGCCGCACTCGTCGCGGCGGGCGCAGTCGCCATCTCCGACGATGGCAGCCCGATCGCTAACCGCGAACTCTTTCGCGCGGCGCTCGCCGCCGCGGCTGCATCAGGTATTCCGCTGATCGAGCATTGCGAAGAGCCAACCCTGACAACTGATGGCGAGGCGGCAGACGGGCTTGTCGCCACCACTCTCGGACTGCGCCCGTGGCCCGCCGCTGGAGAGCTGCGCGCCGTTGAGAGTGCCATCGTAGAACTGCGGAGTGTCATCAAGGTGTCACCCACGGTGCGGCTGCATCTCACTCACCTCTCGACCGCTGCAGCGCTTGACGCTGTTCGCGCAGCACAACGGGAAGGGTTGCCACTGACATGTGATGTCACGCCACACCACCTTGCGCTCACCGACCGCTGGATTGCGGGTGAGCGTCGCTGGGCGTGGGAGGCGACGCCGAACAACGCGCGCGTGGGGCCAACCCACGACGCATTCGATTCAAATCTCCGTGTTTGTCCGCCGTTACGTGGTCGCGATGACGCTGCCGCATGCCGCACGGCGTTACGTGACGGCACCGCGATGGCGATTGGCACCGATCATGCGCCACATGCGCGGCAGAAGAAAGAGGTCGAGTTTGGCGTCGCTGCAAATGGGATTGCAGGCATTGAGACGAGCCTGAGCGTTGCCCTTGCTGCGTGCCACGCGGATGAGCTGCCACTTGCGACAGTTCTTGCAGCGCTCACGACCGGCCCCGCGAGGCTGTTGGGGATCACACCCCACGGATGCTCGCGTGGCGAGGTCGCGTCGCTGATCCAGGTTGACCTGAGCGCGACGTGGCGCCCAGGTCGTGAGACGCTGCTGGGGCGCAGCATCAACACGCCGCTCCTGGGGCGAGAGCTTCCGGGCGTGGTGCTCCTGACCATCCTTGCTGGTCGCCCTGTCTATCAGGCGTAGGTCAGGATCTGCGCCACAATATGGCGATGAGCACACCACCGTCGCCGAAGGAGATGCCTGAGTACAAGGGTGCCCCCTTGGATGCCGACCGCGGCCCTGGACTCGGCTGCTTCTGGATTCAGGTCGTCGCCCTCGTGTTGGCGATGATCCTTGCCCCACTCTCGGCGGTGCTCAACTGGCCCGCGCCGATCGCGATCGGCCTGCTGATCCTGGTGGTTCTCCTACTCCTCCTCGTCGGGCAGACCTCGATCTTCCTTCTGCGCCTCGTGGCCGCCGACCGAAAGGGGCGACGTGCGCCGCTACGCAGCGCAACGAAGACCGTCGGACAGATCGAAGATGAGTCGGCAGGCGACAAGGGGAGCGGCGGCGTGGGAGAATCCCGCTGATGCCAGTCCTTGCCACCTACTTCTCGATTCGACGGGGTCGTGACCCCTTCTTCAAGTTCTTCATGCGCACCCTCTTCCCACGTACGGTCAAAGAGTATGAGAAGAAGTTCGGTATTAAGTTCCTCGGCTGGTATAACGTCGCGCACGGATGGGACTTTGACAACGTGATCATGTTTGACCTTCCCGATTATGGAACCCTTGACAAGTTAGAGGCAGACGAGTCGTCGCGCGCACTCGGCCACCGCGCCGGCGAATGGATGTTTGAGCGACACCACTCCATGTTCTTGCGTGAGCGACTCTCCTCCGACCTTGAGTACTCCGGCTGATGATCTTCGGGCGTAAACCAAAGGTTGAAGCCGCTGCGACCGACGGCGCCGCTGAGATTTCACCTGAAGTTGCGCGACGATTTGCCGACGCGGCCGAGGCGGCTGGATCGGAGCGCGTGATCGCCATCGAGCACGCGACTGAGCGCTTGAGTCGGTATCTCCGCGATCACCGAAACGTGGTGCTCACCGCCGCTCCGCTCATTCTTGCCGGCACGCATGAGGCCCCGGAACTGGTCCTCGAGCAAGATGGGGGCTTCACAATGAGCTCCATCGACGCCGAGGGCACAGCATCGATGGATCGCGTCAGCGTTGCTGAGGTGGTTGAACTGTGGGGTGCCGCTGACCTCTACGACCGCATCGAAGCCGCGCTGCGTTCGGCCGCTGGGCTGGCGCCACGACCAACCGGCGCGATCGTCGCTGGCCTCGGCGTGGCTGGGGATGACCGCGCGTCGGTCTGACGCGTGATGGGCAGCACGCCCGTCGTCGGCGAGCTGCTCTCCGTCGGTGAACTAGCTCCTGGCTGCACCACGCTCGAGTTTCGTGCCCCAACCCTGATCGCAGGGCTACGCCCCGGTCATGCCCTTCATGTGGTTCGCCCCGAGTCGGGTGGCTTTCGATTACGTCGTGTCGCGCCCATCTCACGCATCGATCTGCTCCGTGGCAGCGTCGAGGTTGCACTGCAGCCTCGAATCGATGGGGGGCAAGACGCGCTAACGAGTCTTCGCCCTGGGGAGCGGATTGACCTGATCGGACCGATCGGACAGCCGGTCTCCCTCAATAAATCGACGATGCGGCTGCTCTTAATTGCCGATGTCGAAGGATTCGCATGGGTGCGCGCCCTCGCGTTCGCCGCTGCCAGCGCTGGCATCAGCGTAACGTTGGTGCAAGAGGGGGAGACGGCCGCTGATCTTCCACCAGCACGACTCCTCCCCGAAGCCGTCGAGATCCTGGTTGCAACGCGCGACGGGAGCGTGGGCCATCACGGTAGCGCCGCGGATCTTCTTGCCGATGTTGTGTTGTGGGCGGATCAGGCCGTCGTTGCGGGCGGGGGTGAGATCAGGACCGCCGCGACCGCCGCTGCACTTCGACGTCGCTCGCCAAGTCGCAGCACCGTGCGAGGAACTCCTGTAGCAACACGCGCGTCCACAGGAGGCGATCGTGCGCCATGGCTTCAGGTCCTACTGAGCCATGAGATCGGGTGTGGGATCGGCGCGTGTGGCGGGTGCACTGTGACATCGCGTTCGGGACAGGTTCGTCTCTGTCGCGAGGGGCCCGCGATCGATCCAATTGGGTCAACATCAAAGGTTGGTGCCTGAGTGCCTCCGCGCAAACGTGCCAAAAGCGCACCCCCCGAATCTCGTCGTAACACCGGCACCGTGACGCAAGAGCAGGGCCGTATTCTTCCGCACACTGTTGATCTAACGGTGACCCTTGGCGAGGAGCATCCGCTCGAGCTTGAGCGACCGATCGTTGTCGGCAGCGGGCCGCTCGGTTTTGGCAACGAGGCTGGTGGCACCCTTGACCTCCGAGATGTTGGACTCTTTGTCGTCCGGGGCATCTCGTTGCATTCAAGGGTGGGCGGACCACTGCCGCGTCTCGTAGAGGTTCCTGGCGGTCTGCTCCATGCGGTCAACCGAGAGAACCCTGGCGCGGATGAGGTGATGGATCGCCACGGCGCATCGTGGCGAGCGGCACCTTGCGCCATCGCGCTCTCACTGGTCGCCCCCTCGGTCAAAGAACTGTCGCGCCTGATTGCCCGAGTTGAACGTCGTGCAGATGAGCTGGGAGTGGCCGCGTTAGAGATTGATCTCACCTCCTCCTGTGATCTTTTGGATGGCCGTCGTTGGGAATCTTCTGTTGATGAGGCCCTGCGCCTGATTGACACCGCGCGCGGCGCCACTAATCGACCCCTGATTGCCAAGGTTTCGCCCACTGCACACGAACTTCGACGTCTAGCGAGCGAATCGGTCGACGCTGGGATTGATGTCTTGTCCGTCAGCGGATCGCCGACCGGATACCTTCCAAACCGAACTCGACGCGGTCCGTCGTTGGCGGCAGGCGTCGGCGAACTCTCCGGACCATTGATTCGTCCCGGATCACTCGCGGCGATCGCAGAGGCGGCAAGCGTGAGCGGCGCCCCGATCATTGGTGGCGGAGGAATTGGATCGCCAGCCGATGCGCTTGACGCTTTTGCCGCAGGGGCCCGTGCGGTTAGCCTGGCGACCGCACTGTGGGCTGACCCGATGCTTCCAGGTGCCCTCCTACAATCGCTGAGGCGGGCCGTGGCGGCTCGCGGCGAGAGGAGCGTGCTCGCCCTCTCGGGCAGCGCGCTAGGCTCCTGACATGAGTGAACCGCTTCGTCCACTACGCCTGCCGCTCTCGCCGCCGGCCGACTTTCCCGTGGATCCGGTAGATCCACTCGATCGAATCGCGGTCAGCCGACGCATCGAGGGCCTTCTCCGTGCGACGGGCGCACTGCAGCAGGGGCACTTCCTCCTGAAGAGTGGTCGCCACGGGGACCACTACTTAGAGAAGTGGTCGCTCCTACAACATCCGTCGGCCGCAGCAGAGATCGCTCATGTCATTGCGGCCCAAAGCCTTGAGGTGGTCCACGGAATGGGGAGTGACATCGATCTCGTCGTGGGGCCAACGACGGGGGGCGTCCTCTTGGCTTATGAGATCGGGCGCCTGCTCGGCGTCCGAGGTCTCTTTGCGGAAGAGGTCCGTGGCACCGACGGAACACCTCGTCGCGAATTTCGTCGTGGCTTTCACATTCCACCGCGTTCCCGAGTGCTACTAGTTGACGACATTCTGACAACGGGCGGATCGCTTCAAGCGCTCCTTCCGCCGCTCTACGCCGCAGGTGCTCACCCCGTTGCGGCAGCGGTCGTTGCCAGTCGCACGCCCGGCCTCACCGCCATTGAGGCGGAAGGGCGAGAACCGATTCCACTCGTCGCTGGCATCACACTAGATCTGCCGACATTTGATGCAACTGCATGCCCACGGTGCGCGGCTGGCGAGCCAATCGGCGCACCAGGGAGTAGTGGCCGATAACTAGGGTGTCTCGAGTTCAGCCAGCGCCACGTCCAGCTCGTCTGGGCTGATGATCCCCTCATACGATCGAACGATTCGACCGTCACGCCCGACCGTGAAGATCCACGGCTCGACCGGCAGCTGCCAGGCGTCAACAATGCTGTTCGGTTGTAAGCCGCCGCTGGCCGCAAGGACTGGGATCAGTCGAGTGCCGTTCCAGCTCATCTGATACGGCTCCACGTGAACGATCACCACGTCAGGGTGGCGATCCGCCGCGTCCTTTAAGAGCTGCAGGGTTGGCCCACACGCTTGGGAGACACAGAATGCAGGCGACGCAAATGCGATGAGGAACGGGGTTCCCGTCGCGATCAGCTTGGCGGCGGAATGCGTGTAGAAGCTTGCGCGCGGCTCAGCATCAGTTGAGACCCCAGCGACGCCATGAGGGTCAGTCGCAGCGATTGGCGTCGCGATGTTTGGCGCCTTGTTGCCTGGTCGCGGTGCAATGCCAGCAGGTTGCACCGAGGTCGTCACGCGGACGAGCACCTGGGCTCCAGCAGCGTCAGTTCCACTGATGGCGATCCCAATCTCACGGGCGCCGACGGGAATCGTTGTGGTGCCGATGAAGAAGCCGCGCACGTTGGTGATCGCCCATGTAAATGGGAGTGGCGTCGCTGCCGCAAGGGGCGTACAGCCATCGGTCGTGATGTCGAACACCTCACTGGTCAGATTCCAGTCGGGAGATCCGAGTGGAAAGCTCGCGCTATCGACGAGGCCCACGATCAGTCGGGTCGGGCCAGGGGCGAGATCACTATTCGCCAAGAGCGGGAGGGGTCCAGTCGAAGTTGCTTGGCCAGCGGCGGGCCACGCATCGGTGCAACCCTGCCGACCGGAGGGATCCGCACTCTGACCTGGGCTCGGCGATGTGCCACCACAGCCAGCGGCCACGGCCACGAGTGCGGTAAGCGCGGTAACACGCAGCAGATGCTTCACGCGCTCACTGTAGCCCACGATTCTGAGGGTCGGCGTACCATTTAGCGCATGCAGATGTTCCGTCGTGCGGTCCGCCTCCTCCTCGGTGCCACGATCGGCCTTGTGGTTGTCGGCGTCATCGTGCGCGCCACAGATTCGGGGATGGGATGCCCCGACTGGCCCCTCTGTTATGGGCAGATCATCCCGCCGACCACCGATTCTGGCGACGTCATCGCCTACAAAGCGTGGCTGGAATGGATTCATCGCACGATTGCCGCTGGGATTGGGCTCATTGCTCTCGCAGTCGTGATCATTGCGCTGAGGGGTCTCAAGGGTCGTCGATCACTCCAGGGGGCCTCCGTGGCACTGCTCGCCCTCGTCCTCTTCCAAGCCTGGCTCGGTCGGCAAACGGTGCTCGAGTCCAACTCTGGGGCATCGGTAACGGCACATTTGGCGACCGCGATGGCCTTCGTTGGATTGCAGGTGTGGGTTCTTGCCCGAAGTGGGTACGCTGAAACCCTCAATGGCATTCGTCGAGCGAGCGGCGGCGTCGTCGCCCCCGTTGTCGCGGCGGGCAGCATCTATGCCCTCCTGCTCTTTGGGTCCAATGTCACCGGGACCGAGACGGGTCTCCTTTATCCAGACTGGCCGCTCATGGGGGGCACGCTCTTCCCGCCCATTACCGAACTTGCAACACCGCAGATCGTCCATCGCTACGCCACAGCAATCGTCGCCCTAGTCCTGATCTCAACCCTTTGGATCGTTCGGCGCGAGAACGGGGGAACGAGGCGTGTACGTCAACAGCTGCTCGCTGCCACAGCGATCTTTGCGCTGCAGTGCCTCATCGGCGCCGCGCAGATCTTTACGAAGTTGGCTCCGTGGACGCAGACCCTCCATGTTGCGCTGGCTACCATGATCTGGGTCCTCACCGTCGGCGCCGCCTCTGTTGCGCTCCTTGAGGCACGATCTTCGGGAGGCGGTCAGGGGGGCGTGGCACGAGGCGCTTCAAAAACGCGTGGGGCAACCATCTCTGCATATATCGCACTGACCAAGCCGCGCATCGTCGAGCTGCTGCTGATCACCACGATCCCCGCAATGCTCCTTGCCGCACACGGGTTCCCGCCACTCACTCTCATTGCCGCCACTCTGGTTGGTGGCACCCTGAGCGCGGCGAGTGCCAACGTGTTCAATTGCATCATTGATGCCGACATTGACGCACAGATGAGTCGAACCTCGTCGCGACCACTCGTCACTGGTCAGATCAGCGTCGGATCGGCGCTGCTCTTCGCCAGCGCTCTTGGTGTCGCCAGCTTTGTGTTTCTAGCCACAACTACAACGGTGCTGGCCGCCTTCGTCTCACTTCTGGCACTCGCGTTCTATGTGCTCGTCTATACGCTCATCCTCAAGCGCTCAACGCCACAAAACATCGTGATCGGTGGCGCCGCTGGCGCACTGCCGCCAGTGATTGGGTGGGCCGCCGTTACGGGCGATATCTCACTGGTGCCCGTCCTGCTCTTCGCGCTCGTCTTCTACTGGACACCTCCCCACTTCTGGGCGCTCGCCCTGCGCATCGGTCCGGACTACGCCGCCGCCGGCGTGCCGATGCTGCCCGTTACCGCCGGGCCGACGGAGACGGCACGACAGATCTGGCTCTACACCCTCCTGTTGGTGGCGATGAGCCTTCTGCTGTGGGCAGTTTCGGGAATGGGACTGGTCTACCTTGGCGTCGCTCTGGTGGGTGGGGGAGTCTTCCTCGCACGCGCCTGGCGTCTGCGCACCGATGTGCTGGGGGAGGGTTTGCTGCGTGGCGCGACGCGCCTCTATCGCTTCTCGATCAGTTATCTGACGTTGATCTTCGCTGCGATCGCACTCGATTCAATCCTGCCGCGCTAGCGGCGTCAACCTAGTGGCGGTCGGCCACTTGAGCCTGCCGTTCTGCTCGTCCACCACGGTCAAGACGTCCCAGCCAGAACTGGACCTGCGGTCCGATTGCGAACGCGAACCAGATCGTGCCGAATCCGAAGGTGCCTCCGAGGGCGATCCCCACGATCCCGACCACCACTTCAATCGCAGTTCGCATCTTCCAGATCGGTTGGCCGGTGCGAGCGTGAAGGCCGGTCATCAGGCCATCCCGTGGCCCCGGTCCGTTGCCACTGCCGATATAAATGCCCGAGCCAAGTCCAACGATTGCAGTGCCAGCGATAGCAAGGCCGCCCGCGAGGAGTGGTTGCGCGGCGATCTCGGTGGCGGATGGAACGCCTGCGAGAGCGAGTATGGCGAGCTCACTATTCATGATCCAGCCGATCACCACGATGTTGCTGAGCGTCCCGAGTCCAGGGCGCTGACGGAGGGGAATCCAGAGAAGCAGGACGAAGATGCCGCTCAGTTGTGCCGCGGTGCCAATCTGAATACCGAGCTGCTTACTGAGGCCTTGATGGAGGATCTCCCATGACGGGAGGCCAACACCGGCGGCGAGCATGAAAACGAGCCCGGTCGCAAAGATCACCTGGCCAATGATCGTCTGCGGGAAACGCCTGACGGCATCGGCGGTGATTGCCTGTGACAGCCAGTTGCTGCGCGGAGCGTTCATGCGATCCCTCCACGCTGCGGTCGAGCCGCGGCACGCTGTAGTCGATCGGCGATTGCCGACCCAAGACCCCCTTCAGGATACGGTGCCGCGACGATGTGTGCGGCCGGGAGGTTGAGTTCGAGTAGCGTGGACTCCAGCTCATGGAGTCGCTCAAAGAGGTGGGCGGCCGCTCGCACCGGATCCAGCGCATCACTCAGTGCGACCGCTGTGTGCACCACGGCCCCAGACTCGTTCCCGAGGCGGACTAATCGGCTCAGCCCGTCGAGGTCCGGCGCGAGCAGTGCACAGTCGCGAACATGAGCTGGAAACTCCCTCGTGGCAAGGAGTAGAGGTACGACGGGCGCATAGTGCGATTCGGTCATCCCAGGGGCAGGGAGCGGCACGCCTGGATGTGCCGTTGAGGGGGTGGTGACGAGGCCACCGTGATCCCTGAGAACGTGGGCGAGATCTTCTTGGGGGATGCCACCGTGACGCAAGAGGCGGGCAGGGCCGTCAACGTCGAGCGCGATAACGCTTGACTCAATACCGATCTCGGTGGCCTCGCCAATCAGAATCGCATCAATTCGTCCATCAAGTTGTTGCAGCACATGCTCAGGCGTCGTGGGCGAGAGGCGACCAAAGCGGTTCGCACTCGGCGCGGCGATCGGTGTGCCAGCCGCGCGAATGAGGGCGAGTGCCGTCTCGTGTCGCGGCAACCGAACACCGACGGTGCCGAGCCCAGCGCGCACGAGCCCAGGAACCTCGGGACGCGCCTCCGCGACGATCGTGAGCGCTCCGGGCCAGAATCGCTCGGCGAGGAGATCAATTCGTTGGTCTGAACGGGCCTTCGCGGTGAAGAGGTGCATGAGGTCTCCACGGTCGGCAATGTGCACGATCAGAGGGTCAAAGGTCGGGCGACCCTTCGCCTCAAAAATACGCGCAACTGCTGGCGCATCAAAGGCGTTAGCGCCGAGCCCGTACACGGTCTCGGTCGGGAATGCGACAAGTCCACCAGCGCGAATGATCTCCGCCGCGCGCGGCGCTGATTCAGCAGCCGAGTGCGCGGTACGTGCACGAAGTCGTTCGGTGATCATGCTGCGGGCTCTAACTCGATCATCAGTGCGGCATGATCTGAGGGCGAAGCCCCCTTACGCCCCTCTCGATCTACGCTACTTGAGAGAATGGCGCCGGCGCGTGGCTCAACGAGCAGGTGGTCGATTCGCATCCCCCAGCCACGATGAAATGCTCCGCCGCGATAGTCCCACCAGGTGAATGGGGCGCGTTCGCCCACAGGAGTAACCGCCAGTGCCGCGTCGGTGAGGCCCAAGCCGATCAGTGCGCTCCACGCTTCACGCTCTCGCGGAGTGACATGTGTGGCACCGACCAGTGCAGCGGGGTCCCATACGTCGGCATCGGTGGGTGCCACGTTGAAATCTCCGCCCAAGATGAGCGGCGCCGACTCGGAGATGCGCGCCGCCGACCAGGCGCGCAGTGCGTCGTACCAGTGCAGCTTGGCGTGGAAGTGCGGTGCATCGACCTCACGTCCATTTGGCGCGTAGACCGAGGCGACGCGGATCCCACCACAATTTGCGCTGATGAGACGTGGTTCACTCAAAAGGTCGGGGAGTTCGGGATCGTGTCCCTTCGGCGTATAGTCGGCGATGCTCTCGTGGACATCGCGTAGTCCCAACCTTGACGCAATGAGGACGCCGTTGCGCCCACCTGCTCCGATCGCGGCGACCTCGTAGGAGCGGCTTGAGAAGAGCCCTTCGGGAATCTGTGCCGGATCGCACTTTGTCTCTTGCAGCAGCACGATGTCTGGCGCGTTGGCGTCGAGCCATGCTGCAACACGTTCAGCCCGAGCGCGGAGTCCGTTGACATTCCAGGTCGCGATGCGCAGGGGGGAGGCGTTCATGAGATCGCCCGAAGTTAGGAGCGTGGTCCCCGCAAGATAGCGCCGATGATCCCTGCGTCGTGCGGCGCGGCCGCCTCGCCGGTTGGGTCGGCGGCCTCTGAGATCGGATGGAGCCCGAGCGCTTGAACTATACGGAGCGCGCCCTCGAGTTGCGCCTCTGGGACGCCGAGGTGGAGTGACCCATCGGCCTCGGGTGCCCCCATGACGCCCTCGACAGCGATGTTCGCCGTGGCGAGCGCCGAGATGACGGCCGCAAGACTGCCAACCTGCGGCGTGATCGTGACGGTAAACCAGGCGCTCATGCGCCAATCATAGGGGCGTGGAAGCCTTGGCGGGTGCGATTCGGGCGTGTCCCCAGTAGAGGCACGCCCGAGTCAGCTACATCTCGGCTAGTGCACCCTTCGCTCCACCGCGAAGCGGGATCTCCTCGATCAAGGTTGCAGCGACGAACGCCACGAGGCTTGCGACCACAGAGAGCCAGAAGATTGCACCGATCGCATCGGCGATCCCCGCTTTAATGGCGCTGAAGAACGCCTCGATGTATTGCGGAGGGATCAGACTGATCAGTGCCTGGTCAAACTTCCCACCGACGTTGGTGAGCTGCGCCAGGTTGCCACCGATTGCCGAGAAGAACGGGTCAAAGGTTCCCGCTGGTGCAGCCTTTGTCAACTCCGTTGGGATCGTGGTGACGAGCTGACCTCCAAAGTAGGAGCCGACGATCGCCAATCCTACCGAACCACCGACCTGTCGGAAGAAGGTCAGGTTTGACGTCGCGGCACCAAGGAACTTGAACGGCACGGCGTTCTGCACAACGATCGTGAAGACAGACAGGGTTGGTCCAACGCCGAGCCCAGCAAGGAACATCCAGAGGCGCAGCGTCCACGGATCAGTGTCGGCCTTGATGTTGGTGAGCAGCACAGAAGCTGCGGCAACGAGCAAGATGGCACCGAGAATGAGTCGCTTATATCGTCCGCGGCGAGCCACGAGCTGCCCGGCGGTAACCGAGCTGATGATCACGCCCAACAAGAGCGGGAGCGTTGCATAGCCAGAGTTTGTTGCCGATTCGCCGAGGACGGTCTGGAAGTAGCGCGGCAAGAAGATCACCGACGAGAAGAAGCCAAACGAGGCAAAGAACGAGGCGGCCGCGGCGGCGGCGAAGGTTCGGTTGCGGAAGAGTTCAAGCGGGATGATTGGCTCTTCGACCTTTGACTCAATAAAGAGGAAGAGGCCGAGGAGCACGAGTCCAAACGAGATCAACCCTGCCACCTCAGGCGTAGCGAACGCGTTGGTTTGCACGTTGGTGAGACCAAGGAGCACCGGAATGATTCCCGCTGCAAAGACGAGCGCTCCGAGGAAGTCAATCTTCTGATTGGCTCGTCCTTTGATCGTTGGGAGTTCGAGCAGGATGATGGCAATGCTGATCAGGCCAATGGGCAGGTTGACGTAAAAGATCAAGTGCCAGCTGAAGGTGTCGGTGAGCCATCCGCCGAGCGCTGGTCCGACCAGGCTCGAGAGTCCAAAGACCGCACCGAAGAGGCCCTGGTATCGACCACGCTCCTTCGCAGAGTAGAGGTCACCAATGGTGGCGAGGGCGATAGGGAAGAGCGCACCTGCACCGAGTCCCTGAATGCCGCGGAAGACGATCAGCTGCTCAATGGTTTGGCTGAGACCGGCGAGTACCGAGCCGACCAAGAAGAGGCCGACGCCGGCGAGGAGTAGCGGCTTGCGGCCGTACATATCGGAAAGCTTTCCGTAAATTGGCACGGTCACCGTGCTCGCGAGCAGGTAGATCGTCACAACCCAGGTGTAGAGATTGGCACCGTTGAGGTCGGTGATGATCTTTGGCAGAGCAGTTCCGACAATCGTCTGATCAAGCGCGCCCAAGAAGAGGGCAAGCATGATCGCGACGATGATCCCCTGCTTTGCACGGCGTGAGAGGTCGGCCCCAGCTGGGGCTGGTGCCGTCGACTGGGTGGGTCGTGCGCTCGTCGCGGCCGAGCGACGCTTCGTGCTTGTGGGCATCTCGTGAACCTCCATCTCGCGCCGTCAGATATCCGACGATATTTCGCGTTGCAACTATCTTACCGCGTCGCACGCTTGCCTGCAGGGCGGTAGGGTGCACCTATGCAGATCGCCGTGGTGATTGAAGGGCAGATGAACCTCTCCTACGCGGATCAGTTGGCGGCAGCACGTCGCGCCGAGGCCGTGGGGCTGAGCGGCTTCTACCGCACAGACCACTATGAATCGTTCCCTGGCCCGAGCGATCAGGCAACCACGGATGCCTGGAGCATCCTCGCCGGTATAGCTCGGGAGACTCGCTCCATTCCTCTCGGCACCCTCGTCAGCCCCGTCACATTTCGAGCTCCCGGCGCATTCGCCAAAATCGTCGCGACGATCCAAGAGATGGCGGGGCGACAAATTCATGCAGGGCTCGGCACCGGTTGGCATGAGTCGGAGCACCGCCGATACGGTTTCCCGTTTCCGGCAATGGCGACGCGCGCCGAGATGCTTGAAGAGCAGTTGCAGATCGTTCGAGGACTCTGGTCTGGCCCCGATGGATGGTCCTTCAGTGGGTCGCACTACCAGGTGAGTGACGCGCTCTTTCGGCCGAAGCCCGTCCCGCTGCCGTGGGTGATCACTGGCGGCGAGGGATCACCACGCGGGATGCGAATTGCCGCACGGTTCTCTGACGAGTTCAACCTCACTTCATCAGCGCCAAGTACCGCGCGCGAAAAGTTTGCGCAGCTCGATGCGGCGTGCGATGCCGCGGGACGCGCGCCCGGGAGCCTCGTCCGCTCCGCGATGACGGGGGCATTGATTGGACGGAGCGAGGTGGAATATCAGGAAAAGCTTCGGGCGTTCATGTCACGTATCGGAGCGGTTGGTGACCCCGAATCGTATCTTGCGCCTCGTCGCGCACGCTGGTTGGTAGGAACTCCGGATCAGGCGCTAGCGCAGATGCGTGCGTTCCAAGATGCTGGAGCGAATCGATTACTTGTCCAGCACATGGATCCAACAGAGACCTCGTCAATCGACCTGCTGGCTGAGCTGCAGGCTCAGCTGTAGCGGTTGCGACTACCGCAACGGAGGGATTGGACCTCGTCGACCTCGAGGGCCTAACCGAAAGAGCACCCTTCCGCGAAGTGCGCTGAGGGGGACCGCGCCGTCGTGTCGGGTCCCTCGCAGTCCGGCAAGACGTCGCTCCTCACCGCCCTCTGCGCCGCGCTGCTCGATTCCGGCCCCGTCGGCCCCCTCGTCGACGAGCACGTGCACGACGAGGCCGGCGCGGCCGAGGTCTCGCTCGCGCTGCCCGGCTGCCCGCCTGTC
>RGCW01000021.1 GCA_009919005.1 Candidatus Aquidulcis sp.
GGCAGACGCAACCGACTCAAAATCGGTCGACTGAAAGGTCATGTGGGTTCGACTCCCACCTTCGGTACCAAAGTCACCGCCCCGCTAGGATAGGGGGGCCGAAGTGGCGAAATGGCAGACGCATCCGACTTAAAATCGGCCGGTCGATGAGATCATGCGGGTTCGAGTCCCGCCTTCGGCACCAACCACACTGACTGGAGGCGACATGAGCGAGAAGGCATTCACTCCACGCGCCGATCGCGAGACGCTCATGCGCGAACATGCTGCCGCGCGCGCAAAACGCGCCGCCGCGATTGCTGGCTCTGCAGAGTGGCGTGCCGCGGCCACCGAGGTCGCTGCGATCGAAGTAGAGATCGCCAAGATCGAGGCGCTCCGCGTGCCTCCAGCGAGAATCGCGCGACCAGAGGCGAAGGGCAAGTAGCTCACGTTCGGCCTAACGGCCGAGGAGTGCTCCAACAATCAGACCAACAAGTAGTGCGCCCATCGCCGGGCGTGACGCCAAAAATGCTGCACCCACATGCCAGAGCGGCCAGAGAGGGTATCCCGCTGGGGGCTGGGCTGGTCGCGGCGCGGCAACGATCTTGAGCGCTGGACGAGCGACGTATGCGCCGACACCAGCGAGCGGGGCGACATACCAGGGGAAGATTCCGATCATAGGAACTGCAAAGACGGCGATGCCGAGATAGCCAGCAGTGATTAGCGCTGTTGTGAAGGCACGTGCACGTCGCTCTCCGATGCGTACGACAAAGGTTCGCACGCCGCGTGAACCGTCCGCATCAATTTTGTCGAGGTGCTTGCCGAAGAGCACTGCAGTGACAAAGAGTGCCCATGGCAGCGTGGCAATCAGCGCGATTGCGTCCAGCGATCCGGTCGCGGCAAGATAGGTTCCACCACCCATGAGCGGCCCCCACACGATGAACGCGGAAAGCTCCCCGAGCCCGCGCCGCTTGAGGCGGAGTGGCGGATCGGTATAACCCCAGGAGAGGATTAGTCCCGCAATCGCGAACGCGCCGAGCAGCGGCTCACCGCGAACGACCATGGTGAAGCCGCCGAAGAGCGCTGCGAGTGCCGTCAGTACACCGATCGTGATCAGCAGGGTTCGGCTTGACATCGCGCCCGATGCGATCGGATGCGGTGAGTAATCGGCACGCGGATAACCTGGTCGATCAAGGCCATCGTGGTAATCGCGCCAATCATTGGCGAGGTTGTTGGCGGCATGAGCAAGATTTGCACCGATAAACGCAGCAAATCCGAGCAGCAGGCCGCTGACCGAGCTGCCGCCAAACGTCGCATCACTGATCTTCCCGCTCCACCAGGCGAACAGGAGTCCCTGCCCTGCCCCGAGGATCGTCAGCGGGAGGACCGAGGCCCGTGCCAGTAGCAGTGCCCGCGCGACGACTGACATGGTGCGCCAGTCGACGCCGTCTGGGGCGGATTGTCGGCTCAATACGGAGGCGTAGTCTCGTGCGCTCATGACGCTATTCTCCCCCCTTCTTCAACTTTGTGCAGGGTCATCGATGGTTCGCTTGATGGGGTCAGCAGCTCCAACTCAATCCCTTCGGCGCCCACGCGGTCCCGCAAGATTGAGGGTAGCCCTGCGTCCCAGGCCACACCGCCACGCTGCTCCATCGGGAGTAGTTGCGAACCTCCAGCCTGTGGGATGTGCACCACGACTGGCGTCGATCCTGGACGGGATCGCAGTTCGCGTTTCACGATCTCCATGGCACGAATGGTCTCGTCAATCGACTGACGAACCTTGAATTTGATGTGGAGCACCGCCCCGGCGGGGACCTCCACAGGATCAGGAGAGGCCTTCGCTCCCGAAAGAGGATCGGCGTGGGCATACCCGTCTCGGAACTGAGGATCGAGCTCCGATGGGGCCAGCTCTGGCACGAATGGCAGACCGACGTCAACGCCCTCTGGAATCATTCCCGGCGGGATCCCTCCAACGGAACGGGGCGTGGTCTCAGCGCGCTTAAATGATCGTCGCCCACCCGATGAGATGGGGAGTCGGCTCCGAACCTCACTGGCGTCGAGTCGAGCCGCCTCCTCCCACGGCAGCACTGATTCGACGAGGACCGACCACTCCTCGCCGCGCTGCTCCGTGCGACCTGCAACCAGGATGCCTTCGCCCTCGATCCATTTCGGCTTTGTCGCCTCCCACACTTGGGGGAAGGCTACGACCTCCATAGTTCCCGTTAGGTCCTCGACGGTAATGATCGCCATTGCGGCGCCCTTCTTCGTCACCATCTGCCGAATGCTCTGCACGATGACGCCAAGCGTTGCCGTCTCATCTCGGAACGACTCATCATGAAAATCTCCGACGAACGTAGAGACAAACGGCTGCATCTGCGGGGCGAGCGCGTTCATCGGGTGATCGCTTAGGTACACGCCCATCAGCTCGCGCTCCCAACGAAGTCGCTCGCGTGTGGATGCTTCAGTTGCCGGCGGGAGCGCGGGGATGCCGGCTCCTGCTAGCTCTGGCATGGCATCAAAGAGTCCCACCTGACCTGCGGCGCGCTCTCGTTGCGTACTTGATCCGCCAGCGATCGCATCATCAAGTGCCAGGAGAATCTGTGCAGGGTGTCCGAACCGACGCAGTGCACCGACCTTGGCAAGCGCCTCAAGCACCCGCTTATTTGCCAATCGGAGATCAATACGCTCGCAGAACTCCTGCAACGATGCCGCGGGATCCCCCGCCTCCCGCGCCGCCACGATGGACTCTGCCGCACCAGCGCCAACATTCTTTACGCCGAGAAGGCCGAACCGAATCGCCTCACCCTCTGGGGCAAAGTCAAGGCTTGAGTGTTCGATATCTGGTGGCCGTACCTCAATCCCAAGTCGGCGACACTCTGCGACTGCAGCAGCGACCTTCTCCTCTTTGCTTCGGAACGCGTTGAGCACGCTCGTCATGTACTCAACCTTGTAGTTCGCCTTGAGGTATGCGGTTTGATACGCGATCAGGCCATAGCAGGTTGCGTGTGCCTTATTGAACCCATATTCAGCAAACGGTTCCATGAGTTTGAATACCTGTTCCACAGCACCGCGGTTCACGCCACGCGCTGCGGCGCCCTTGAAAAAGTTCTCGCGGACGCTCTCCAGTACATCCTCCTTCTTCTTTCGAATGGCCCAGCCGAGGGTATCCGCCTCTGCGCCACTGAAGCCGGCGAGTGCAACCGACGCCGCCATCACGTCCTCCTGGAAGACAAAGATCCCCTGGGTGCGTTTCAACACTGGCTCAAGGAGCGGATGCGGGTAGGTCACCGCCTCCTTGCCGTGCTTGCGCCGGATGTACGTGGGGATGCTCCCCATCGGCCCAGGTCGATAGAGCGCCACCATGGCGGCGATGTCAAAGACGCTGGTAGGGCGAAGCTCTTTGATATAGCGACGCATCCCTGGTGACTCCAACTGGAATACTCCCGTCGTCTCACCCGAGGCGAGCAGCTCAAACGTCTTGGTGTCATCAAGGGGGATCTTGTCAAGATCAATGTCAATTCCACGCGTCTCCTTAATACGCTCGACGGCGGTGCGTAGGATCGTGAGATTGGCGAGGCCGAGGAAGTCGAATTTAAGGAGGCCCAGGGCCTCGACGCCATGCATCTCAATCTGGGTCATCACCCCCTCTGAGTTAGTGGCGCGCTGAAGGGCCATGATCTCGGTTAGGGGCTCGCGGCTGATCACGACCCCTGCTGCATGGGTCGACGCGTTCCGAACGACCCCCTCCAACTGTTCAGCAAGACCGATCAGCTGGCCATACTCCGCACCGTCCGCAAAGGCGGCGAACTCCGGAAACTTTCGCGCCTCTGCAAGGCTGATATTCACAACGGCAGGCACTGACTTAGCGATGCGATCGACTTCGCTGTAGCTCTTACCGAGTACGCGGCCTACATCTCGGATTGAGGCACGAGCCGCCATTGTTCCAAAGGTTATGATTTGCGCGACTCGATCTTCCCCGTATTTCTGCGAAACATAACGAATCACCTCGTCGCGCCGCCCATCTTCAAAGTCAATATCAATATCTGGCATCGTCACGCGCTCAACATTCAGGAATCGTTCAAATGGCAGCTCATAGTGAAGTGGATCAACTGGCGTGATGCCAAGGGCGTAGCTGACGATAGAGCCCGGCGCACTCCCGCGGCACGTCGTTGCGATCCCCTGCTCTCGGGCATAGCGCACGAAGTCGGCGACGATAAGGAAATAGGCGGCGTATCCCATCTGAATGATCACGCCGAGCTCATACTCAAGGCGTTCTCGCGCCTTCTCGCTTGGGAGTCCGTACCTCCGCGTCAGGCCACGCTCCGCCTCCTTGCGTAGCCAGGTATTGACGTCTTCGCCAGCGGGTACCTCAATGTTTGGCAGGCGGAGGGTGCCGAGTTCAAGGTTGAAATCCACCATCTCGGCGATCAGACGTGTGTTTCTCAAAAGCTCTGGTCGGTCAGGGAAGAGTGCTGCCATTTGTTCGGGTGACTTGAGATAGAACTCCCCGGAGCCAAACTTCATGCGCCCTGGCGTTTCCAGGTTGCTCGCTGTTCCAATACAGAGCAACACATCGTGCGCGTCGCGCTGGTTGGCATGCACGTAGTGCAGGTCGTTGGTCAGGACGAGTGGCAGCCCCACCTCTGGCGCGAGGCGGAAGAGTTGCTCGTTGAGCCGACGTTGTTCAGGGAGTCCATGGTCCTGCACCTCGAGGAAGAAGCGCCCCTTACCGAAGATCTCCCCATACCGCCCCGCGAGCGATCGAGCATGCTCCCAGTCATCCACTTCAAGCGCGCGGGCGATCTCGCCGTTCAGGCATCCCGAGAGGCCGACGAGTCCGTCGGCATGTCGCGCCAGGTGTTCGTGGTCGGTGCGTGGCTTGTAGTAGAGCCCATCAAGGTGTGCGTCGGTGACGATCCGACAAAGATTCCTGTATCCAGCGGCACTGGTGGCGAGCGCGATCAGGTGGAAGGGCTGCTGGTCGGCCTTCCCCTCTTTGTCACGCATGCCGCGACGCGCCACATAGGTCTCAACCCCGAGGATCGGTTTAATCCCATGCTTGTTCGCCTGTTCTACAAACTCGACCGCCCCATAGAGCGCGCCGTGGTCTGTGAGGGCGATGGAATCCATCCCTAAGCGCTTGGTCTCCTCCATCAACGCCTCGACCTTGCTCATGCCGTCGAGCAGGCTGAACTCGCTGTGGACGTGGAGGTGCGTGAAGTCGGTCTTGGCGCTCACGTGGGGCAGTCTAGCGATCGGCGTACCATCTCCCTATGGACGAGCAGGAGCGCGCACGGCTACGGGCGGCGATCGAGGCGTCGGAGGGTGGCGCCCTGGCCCCTGCCGCAGCCGACGCTCTCATACGACGTATGCTGACGCAGAGTCGGACCATCGCCGTCGTCGGGGCTTCACCTCGCCCCGATCGACCATCCCACGGCGTGCTGCGAGCCCTCGTGGCAGCCGGATGGAGCATCCTGCCGGTCAACCCGATGCCCGAGGCGCTGCGCGATGGCGTGGCCGGGCTCCCCTGCTATCCAACTCTAGACGAGGCGGCAGCTGCACTCCCCCCTGGCCACCACATCGATCTCGTCGACGTCTTCCGTCGATCTGAGGAGTGCGAGGCGGTGGCCCACGACGCAGTGCGCATTGGCGCACGCGGGCTCTGGCTCCAACTCGGCATCGTCAGCTCGGCCGCCGAAGCGATCGCACGAGAGGCGAACATGGACTTTGTTCAGGATCGCTGCCCAGCGATTGAGATGCCGCGCCTCGGTATCACCGGCCCAGAGACGTCGGTGCCGCGATGAGCAGCCGTTGGCAGAATTCAGTACCCGTCGCCACGGTAAATCGCTTGAACGATATCTGGATTCCTGTTGGGCTTCCCGGATTCTCTGGAGCCGAAAAGGCTCGGTGGAACAGTCTTCTGACCAAACGTTTCGGCGCGGATGGGTGGCGCATCTCTCACGTCGTTCGTGGCAAGATCGTGCCTAAATCTGAGGCAATCCTTGAATATGAGGAGGCCTACCGAAGGTATCTTCGTGATCGACCCGAGCTCGTGAACTTCCTGGTGGAGAGTTGCGGCAACGTCTACGACGACAACACGACGAATGTCTACGACGATGACTACGAGCAGCCGCACACCGCCATGAACCACTATCAGGATATCGCTGTGCGCCGGGTGATCGCAGAGCTTGTTGACGATCCCACTTGGCCCACCGTGACCGCCACACCATCGGAGATCGTTGAGCTATACGATTTTGCAACAGGCGAACAGGTCAATTGCCCACGAGCCAGCGGGTTCCGTGGCCTTGGACTCTTACAGATCCGCGATCCCCTGTCGCCCGGATACATGCTGAACCCAGCCGTCGTTCCGGCGCACGACCCGTTACTGATCACCACAGTTCCAGGACGACGAGAGTGGTATCACGATGAGGGGTGCGGCCATCTCTCCATCGAGGCGTTCTGGCAGTCAAGCAAGGTTGTTGAGGTCCGACTCAGTCGATTCCTTGCCTCGGGAAGCCATCGCACCGCACCGCTCGCTGGACTGTGACGAGCATTTTATTCGGTACCGCCAGTCGCGATCTGTACCTTGATCGTGGGGTAATGCTTCCAGGAGGCGGCGTTTTAAACATGGCATATCACTGGGCCAAGGCGGGAAAGAAGTTTTCGCTCCACACCCGTATCGGTTCCGATGATAAAAAGCTTTTCACCGAATTTCTTGATCGGAACAAGATCCCGTATCTCCGCGGATCACTTGTTGCTCCGGGCGAGAGCTCCTCAATCGACATTCGAATCGGGCAAGATCGCCAACCGAGCATGGATAACTACGTGGACGGGGTGTGGGCCTCAGTGCACCTCACTCCAGAAGAACATGCCGAACTCGCCGACGCTTCGCACTGGCACACCGTTCTTGTGGAGGGGGCAATCGCCGAACTTGGACGGCTCTCGCGCACGGGTGCACTAGCCCATGTGTTCGTGAGCGCTGACTTCCTCGGGTTTCGCCATTACACGACAGATCGCTTTCGAGAGACGCTGAGACAGATCGATCTCGCCTTCATCGGTTGGCCTGGCGGGCGCGACGATCGTGGCCTCGCAGAGGTTCGACAATCGGTGTTCGACGCCAGGAAGGTCGCCGTGATCACTCTCGGCGCGCAGGGGGTACTCGTGTTCGATGGCAAGCGTCGAGTTGAGACGCACTATCCAACCGAGGTCGTGACGGTGGCCGGAACCACGATCGGCTGCGGCGATGCGTTCATCGCCCACTCTCTGTTGGCCATACACGATGGCGCAGAGTTAGCAGAGGCGATCGCGGTCGGCCAGGCCGCAGGCGCTGCCGCAACGGCATGGGAGTTGCCGCTGCCCAACGAGGCGTATCGAGGTTAGGTCAGAAGGGCGAGTAGCAGGCCCGCAGCGGACGCCACTCCGACACCAAGCAAGCGCCGCAGCCGATTTGTGATGAGCTCACCTTCAAGGCGGTCTGTTAGATCTGGCCCACTCCCTGGCGTGCCACGCCACGCCTCATACCGCGATGCCGCGCCCACGCGACTCGCCCACTCGGTCCGTGCTCGCAGGAGCGGCGGAAGTCGCAGTGCAAGGTAGATAAAGCCGACCACTCCAAGGGCGCCGACGAAGATCCGCACGAGGTCGAGCACTTAACTATCGAGCAGCGCTCGAATAACCTCGCCGAGCTGCGCCGCATCACCGCGCCCCTTGCTCGCCTTCATCGCCTGACCGACTAGGAAGCCGAGCGCCTGATGCTTCCCCGCCTTCCAGTCTTCACGAGCTTGTGGGTGGGCCGCGAGAACCTCAGCAGCAAGGGCGCGGAGCGCACCTTGGTCACTGATCTGCCCGAGCCCTCGATCGGCGATTGCCTTGCGCACGTCGAAGGGACCGTTTAGCAGCTCGGCGAAGAGCTCCTTCCCTGTCGTGCCGTTGATATCTTTGCGTGAAACGGCACCGACGAGCGCCGCAAATTGCGCAGGATCTGGAGCCTCCGCGCCATCATGTGCCGCGCGAAGGTACTCACCCGTCACCCAGTTGGCAAGCGTTTTTACATCAATGGTTGCATCGGTAGAGCGAGCAGCTTCGAACAACGCTGCTGCGTGTGGTTCACCAACCAAAACAGCGGCGTCATACGCAGATAGCCCAAGTTGCGTCACGTAGCGCCCACGTCGTACCGACGGGATCTCGGGGATAGCCGCAACAATCTGCGAGAGCCAATCTGCCGTGATGGTGAGTGGCGGAAGGTCTGGCTCTGGGAAGTACCGATAATCGTGAGAGTTCTCCTTCGCACGCATCGTGTACGTCGTCTCGCTCCCTTCGTCCCAACCACGGGTCTCTTGAATTACGCTCCCACCACCTTCAAGGATTCCCGCCTGTCGCGCGATCTCATAGGCGATCGCCTTCTCAACCGAGCGGAACGAGTTCATGTTCTTCACCTCGGTACGCGTGCCGAATGGAGCATCCTCGCTCGGACGGATGGAGACATTCGCCTCAACACGCATCTGTCCGTTCTCCATCTCTGCGTCGGCCGCCCCTATCGTTCGCAAAAGGAGGCGCAGCTCTTCGGCATAGCGCCGCGCTGTTTCCGCATCACGAATATCCGGCTCCGTGACAATCTCGAGGAGGGCGACTCCTGAGCGGTTGTAATCAATGAGGCTAGAGCGCCTTCCATCACTCCCCTTCTCATGACGCAGTCGGGCAGTGTCCTCCTCCAGGTGAGCCCGGCGGATCCGCACCTGGCTCGTCCCCGTACTCGTTGTCACTTCGATTGATCCGTGGGCGGCGAGTGGAAAATCAAGTTGGCTGATCTGATACCCCTTCGGAAGGTCTGGGTAAAAATAATTTTTGCGGTCCCAAATCGTTGTTGCAGGTGCGGCCGCACCGATCGCAGATCCTACCGCGAGAACCTTCTCAATAGCGGCCTTGTTTGGTACTGGCAGCGCGCCGGGGAGGCCGAGACAGGTTGGGCAGGTTTTACTGTTGGGGAGGTCACCTTCAGCGGGGATTGCGCACGAACAGAACATCTTTGTCGCCGTACGAAGCTGTACGTGGACCTCAATCCCAATGACCGCATGCCAGGTCATGCGCGTGCCCCACGCAGTCCCGCTACGAATCGACCGATGCGCACGAGCGCCTCGCGAAGGTTCTCTTCAGAGGTGGCATAACAAATTCGGACATGACCAACCCCGCTCTGACCAAACGACGAGCCAGGGATGACTGCGACGCGCTCTTCCGTAAGAAGTCGCTCCGCGAACTCTTCATCGGATAATCCCGTTGAACGAATGTCTGGGAAGGCATAAAAGGCCCCCTGCGGAGCACCCGTTGGCAGGTTAAGCGCAGCGAGACCATCAAGAACGATGGTTCTGCGGCGTGCGTAGGCGGAGCGCATCTCTTCGAGCGCGGCCTCGCCGCTGGTGAGCGCCTCAAGAGCGGCATCTTGCGCGATGGTTGGGGCACTCATGATCGCGTACTGATGAATCTTGACCAGCCCTGCCACAATCTCTTTCGGCGCGCAGAGGAAGCCAACGCGCCACCCAGTCATTGCGTATGACTTTGAGAATCCGCCGATAAGGATCGTGCGATCGCGCATCCCGGGATACGCCGACATCGCGCGGTGAGCGGGACCGTCATAGACCAACCGGTCATAGATCTCGTCGCTGATGACCACGAGGTCCCGTTTGACGGCGATCTGAGCGAGCGCCTCACGCGTCGATTCGTCGAGAGTGGCACCTGTTGGATTCGCGGGGTACCCGAGGAATAGGGCCTTCGCCCCAACAGCCGCTGCATCAACCGCCTCAGGATGGAGGCGCCAGTTATCGCTCGCGCTCGTGGCAACGGGCACCGCCGTACCGCCTGCAAAGACGATCGCTGGCAGATAGGCCACATACGATGGCTCAGGAAGGACGATCCGATCTCCTGGACCAATCACCCCGCGGACCGCCAGGTCAACCGCTTCAGAAGCGCCGATGGTCACGATGATCTCGCGCTCGGGGTCATACGCGACTCCTGAGCGCTCCTGGATCTTGGCTGCGATGGCACGGCGAAGCTCTGCGGTCCCGTAGTTTGATGTGTAGTGCGTGCGGCCCGCGCGCAGGCTGCGGACGGCTGCCTCAACGATATGCGTCGGAGTATCGAAGTCTGGCTCCCCTACGCCGAGGCTAATCACGTCCGTCATCGTTGCGGCGATATCGAAGAAGCGGCGAATGCCTGAGGGTGGCACGGCATGGACACGGTCGGCGAGTGCCCGTTTCGCGAAGTCACTCACGAGGCACCTCCGCCGAGCTTCGAAAGGTCATGTGGCATCACTTCGCGCCATGGTGCCGATGCGGTGAGCGCTTCGTATCCCGCCGAGATCCGCAGGAGCTCCGCCTCTGACCACGGCTTGCCGATCAGTTGCAGTCCGACGGGGAGCTGCTCGGAGAGGCCGCACGGAATACTGACTCCGGGGAGGCCAGCCATATTCACAGGAAGGGTGCAGGCATCAGCCAGATACATCGAGACGGGGTCACTCATCTTCACACCAAACTTCCAGGCCACTTGTGGGCTTGTTGGTGCGACGATCGCATCAAATCCTGCGCTCCAGATCCGATCAAAGTCGCGCGCGATGAGCGTCCGGACCTTTTGCGCTTTGACGTAATACGCGTCGTAGTATCCCGCCGATAGTGCATAGGTGCCGAGCATGATGCGGCGGCGCACCTCAGGTCCAAATCCACGACCACGCGTCTCTAGGTATCCACTCAGCAGGTCACCGCCACCGTGCTTGGAGGCGCCGTAGCGAACTCCGTCAAAGCGGGCGAGGTTTGCCGACGCCTCTGCTGGGGCGACGATGTAATAGGTGGCGAGCGCATGTTCAGTGGAGGGGAGGCTTACCTCTTCAACCACGCCCCCTGCCGCTTCAAGCGTAGCCACGGCATCGCGCACTGCGCCTTCGACACCTGGCTCCATGCCGGCAACGAAGTACTCCTTTGGCAACGCGAATCGCTTCCCCCGAATGGCAGTCGCCGCCGCATCTCCATTTGGCAGGTTGAGTAGAGCGTCGTCAAGTGGGGTCCGCGAGCTCGTGGCGTCATGCGCATCGGCACCACCGATGGCATGGAGCAAGAGTGCCGCATCGTATGCGGTCCGAGCAAACGGACCTACCTGATCAAGCGACGACGCGAACGCGACGATTCCGTAACGTGAAACGCGCCCATAGGTCGGCTTAAGGCCCACGATCCCCGTCAAACTTGCGGGTTGCCGAATCGAGCCGCCCGTATCGGTGCCAATGGAGAGCGGCGCATGAAATGCGGCGACCGCAGCTGAGGAGCCACCAGACGATCCACCGGGCACGCGATCGATCCCCCACGGGTTCACCGTCTTCTTGTACGCCGAAAACTCTGTTGATGAGCCCATCGCAAACTCATCCATGTTTGTTTTTCCCAAGATGACAGCGCCCGCCGACTTGAGACGCGACGCGATCGTAGCGTCGTAGGGACTGATGTACCCCTCAAGGATCCGTGATCCCGCGGTCGTCGGAGTTCCCGTGAGATTCACGAGATCTTTCAGTGCAACTGGGACACCGAGGAGCGGCGGAAGTTCGTTGAGCGCTGCTGCGCCTGCAGCACGCGCCGTCGCGTAGCGCGCATCCGCACGGTCGGCCTCAGCGAGAGCCTCGTCACGTCGTAGATAGAGCCAGGCACCTAATACGCCGTCCTCGTGCTCAATTGCAGCGAAGAGTTCGTCGGTCACCGCGCGAGAGGTTGCCGATCCAGCCCGGAACGCATCGCGCAACTGTGCCGCCGTGAGGCGGCGGAGACTCGCACCGCTCATCCGTCGGCCTCCTCGGACAAGATCGCCTGCACACGGACAAAATCACCGCTGCGAGCGGGCGCATTTTGTAACGCGGCGTCCGCGGGGAGTGAAGCCTCAGCGATGTCGTCACGAAGGGGCATCTCCTGAAGGATTGTCTGTGCGCTCGGTGGGACGCTAGAGGTATCGACGTCGGCAAGGTGAGCCCACTGCTCAAGGATTAGGTTCAAATCGCCCTGAAGTTTCCCGAGTTCGTCAGAGGTCAGACCGAGGCGGGCAAGCGCGGCAACTCGTTCGACTTCGGCGCGGGTCAGTTCGCTCATGCGGGAATCCTACCCGCCCTGCCGTTCAACCCCGAGGAGGGCAACGAAGCCCTCCTCATCGATGATCTCAATCCCCAGTTTTTCGGCCGCCGCTCGCTTTGAACCCGACTTCTCGCCTGCCACCAACAGTGAGGTCTTCGTGGTGACGGCATCTGCCACCGTGCCACCCGCTGCGACGATGCGCTCTTGTGCCTCTCGACGACTCCAGCCAGTGGCCGTCAGGGTTCCCGTCACCACAACGACACGCCCAGCGAGGGGTCCGTCGCCGCTCAAAACCGGCGCGGCCGAAGGGGTAGCGACCACTCCTGCGTCGAGGAGATCACCAAGCACGTCGCCAGCACCCCCGTCGCTGAACGCGGCGACGATGCTCTCGGCGACAACTGCGCCGATCCCAGCGATGGAGGTAAGTTCGACGAGGCTCATCGCGCGCAGGGCTCCCAGGACCTCCCGCCCCCAATTCTCTGTGCGCGCAGGGGGCACGCGCCGCTGAAGTTCTCTCGCAAGATCTTTCGCCGTTGTCTCGCCAACATGTCGGATTCCAAGCGCCACCAGAAGTCGCCACAGTTCCCGCTCTCGTCGGGCCTCAATCATGCCGAGCACATTCCTGATGCGATTTGGGCCACTGCGTCGCGCAGCGTCGCTCAGAGTACCCATGCGATCGAGTCCGTCAAGCTGCGCAGCGGTTAATCGATATAGATCGCCAAGGTTACGAACGATGCCGCGCTCCACGAGTTGTGCCAGCAACTTCTCTCCGATTCCCTCCAAATCCAGCGCCCCCCGTCCTACGGCATAGCGCAGTGTTTCAAAGTTTTGCGCTGGGCAGGCACGATTCGGGCAGCGATGGCGAACCTCTTCGCGGACGATCGTGCTGCCGCACGAAGGGCACCTCGTCGGCATCTCAAACTCGGGGAGCACCCCCGTACGACGCTCGGAGAGCCCCCGCACCACTTCAGGGATAACGTCGCCGGCCTTCTGCACGATCACGATGTCCCCAACCCGCACATCCTTGCGACGAATCTCGTCTAGGTTGTGTAGGGTCGCCCTACGAACGGTTGACCCCGCAACAAGCACGGGCTCCATCTCTGCGACAGGAGTGAGATAGCCGGTACGACCAACCTCCACACTGATGCCGATGAGTCGCGTGGTTACCTGCTCGGGAGGGAACTTATAGGCGATTGCCCACTTCGGTGAACGAGCGATGAAGCCGAGCTGCTCTTGGTCGGCGACAGAGTCGACCTTCAAGACGGCGCCATCGGTTTCGTATTCCAGACTTCGGCGCTTTTCAGCCCACTCAGTGAGGAACGATGCAGCGGACACGCCATCTAGCCCCGCTCTCGCGTGCTGCTCCGTGGGGAGACCGAGTTCGTCGATACGCCGAAGCGCTTCGCTCTGGGAGAGCGGCGCGGGCTCCTCAAAGAGTTGATAAGCAAAGAACGAGAGATTGCGCTGCGCGGTGATCGTTGGGTCTTTCTGGCGCAGCGAACCTGCTGCGGAGTTTCGCGGGTTGGCGTAGAGCGGGAGGTCAGCGGCTGCCCGTGCGATGTTTAACGCTGCAAACGACGACTTCGGCATATAGATCTCGCCGCGCACCTCGCAGGACACAGGATGACGCAGCGTTGCAGGGATCGCCTGAATGGTACGGACATTTGCCGTCACATCTTCACCTGTGGTTCCATCGCCACGCGTCGCGGCGCGAATGAGTTGACCGCGCTCATAGATGAGGCTGATCGCGAGACCGTCGATCTTGAGTTCCGCGACTAGCTCTGGCTCGCGACCGCCGAGCCCCTTCGCTGCACTCGCTGCGAACTCAGCAACCTCCGCTGGGGAGAAGGCGTTTGCGAGGCTTAGCATGGGGCGCTCGTGGCGCACCTCGGTCAATTTGATCGCTGGCTCAACGCGGTCTTCCGCCGTCGGCCCAACGCGCTGTGAAGGGGAGTCTGGCGTTACAAGATCTGGATAGGCGGCTTCGAGGTCATACAGCTCAACGCGCAGTGCGTCGTACTCCGCGTCCGTGATGGTTGGGGCGTCCTCAATGTAGTAGCGACGGTCTGCCTCATTGATTGCAGCAACGAGTTCGCGATGCCGCTCACGCCGTGCAACGGGTGTGGAGCTCATCCCTGAACCTCCAGTTTCGCGATACTCGCTGCGAGAGTCTTCACACCAGATCCCGCAAAGGCGATCGTGACCTCTTCATCGTGGCGGGTGAGCTTCGAGGTGACAACAATCCCCTCACCGAACGTCGGGTGCAGAACCCGATCTCCATCTCGGAAGTACCGTTCTCCAGGGATGCGGGGGCGCGGCGGTGTTGTGACGCGTGGTCGCCCGACCGACTCGACGGGAGTCTCAACGGTCGGTGAGGAGGCACCCACACCCCGCCCTAAGGCGGCCCATGGAGGGACCCGACCGACAGGCTGCAGCAGCTCTGGCGACTCACCCAAGAACTCGTCGTCATCTGGGGCCTCATCGATGCCGTCGGCATCGGGTACATGAAGCGAACCCGAACGCGCACCAGCGCCGTAGGCGCGTCGCCGCGCCTCCAGGTCACGTCCAGGGCGAAACGCGCCACTCGGAGCTCCTGGCGTGCCACTCCCCTCGCGCCAGGACTCCCCTCGCGCGAACCCTGCACGCGCAGAACGGAACCCTCGACCAAACCGGGTATCGCCGTCCGCACGCGGATCTTCGTCGTTGGCGACGTCGAGCAACTCTTCTGGGATCTCGGCGAGGAAGCGTGATGGTGTGCCGTCACCATCACCCCAGCCGCGACGGAGAGCATAGGAGAGGCTCAAGCGCCGTTTCGCACGGGTAATGCCGACGTAGCAGAGGCGACGCTCCTCCTCCATCTGCTCTTGGTCCATGAGCGCACGACTGTGTGGAAAGAGGCCTTCCGTAAGCCCAGCGATGAAGACGGTGGGCCATTCGAGCCCCTTCGCCGCATGCAAGGTAATCAGGGTCACGCGCTCAGCATCACCATCAAAGGCATCTTGATCGGCGACCAACGCGGTCTCTTCAACGAAGCGGTCGAGTGCATCAAGCGGGGCAAGTTCAATGAAACGCCCTGAGATCCCGCGGAGTTCCAAGAGGTTGGCCCAGCGCTCCTCCCCCTCCACGCCCTCCGAGGCGAGATGCGCACGGAGGCCAGACTCCGAGTAGACGCCGTCAAGCAGCTCTGGCAGCGTTACCGCAGCGATACGATCCCGCAATCGGCGAATCACATCGGCGATGCCCGCAAGAGCGTTGCGTGCACGGGTGCTGATTCCGGCAATCTCGCCACGACCTGCAGCGGCGATGACGTGGCCATATGGAACGCCATCCGGTGACTTGGTGGTCGGATCTGACGCAGCGCGAAGAAGTTCAATCGTTTTCTCGCCGATCCCTCGCGGTGGCACATTGAGGATGCGCTCATACGAAATACGATCAGAGTCACTACGCAAGACCCGGAGCCAGGCGAGCGCATCCTTGACCTCTCGGCGTTGGTAGAACTTTGTGCCACCGATCAGCTGATACGGGATTCCAGATCGCAAGAGTGCCTCTTCAATCGCTCGGGACTGGGCATTGGTTCGATACAAGATGGCGATCCCCGTAAGGCTCACGGGCTCTGGTGCATCGGCGCGGCGTCCGGCGATTGCAGCTGACGCCTCCTCAATCCGACGAACGATCCACGCCGCCTCATCCTCGGCGTCAAAAGCGCCGTAGACACGAATTTGATCGCCGCCCTGGAGCTCAGTCCAGAGTTTCTTCTGCTTGCGGCCGTGGTTGTGTGAGACGACACCGTGTGCGGCGTCTAGTATGGTTTGCGTGGAGCGATAATTTTGCTCGAGTGGCACCACTTCGGCGGTGGGCCAGTCACGCTCAAAGTCCAAAATGTTGCGAATATCGGCACCGCGCCAACTGTAGATGGACTGATCATCATCGCCCACCACACAGAGGTTGCCATGCTTCGCCGCCAGTTCCCGCACCCAGTTGTATTGAATACGGTTGGTGTCTTGATACTCATCAACATGCAGGTACTGCCACTTTGTGCGATAGCGTTCGGCCACCGTCGGCGCATCCTGTAAGAGGCGTAGACCCTCGAGGAGCAGGTCATCAAAGTCAAGTGCATCCAGGCGCTTCAGTTCGGTCGCGTACCGGCGCGCAAATCGAGCAACCAGGCGCTCATGGTGCGTGACTGCGCGATCTTCCATCTGCTCAGGGCTCAGGCCGTCATTCTTGGCACGACTGATCGCTCCAAGGATCAGGCTGGGCTTCGTCTCGCCCGTCGCGGGGAGGTCATCCTCTTTGAGGAAACCCTTGATCACGCGCACCTGATCGTCGGCGTCATAGATGGCGAACCCTTTCGGCAGGCCGATCGCCTCGCCATCGCGGCGGAGCATGCGAGCACAGATGCTGTGGAAGGTGCCCATCGCAACATCTCGTGCTGCCTCGCCGATCATCTCGTACAGGCGATCCCTCATCTCAGCGGCGGCCTTGTTGGTAAAGGTGACCGCAAGGATCTGCCACGGGGCGACCCCCTCGTGTTCAATGAGCCAGGCAATGCGGTGTGTGATGACCCTGGTCTTCCCTGACCCAGCTCCCGCCAATACGAGGAGGGGCCCTGCGGTTGTGATCACGGCGCGTCGTTGCGCGTCGTTCAAGGGCGCCAGGATGCGTTCCTCAATAGCGGCTCGCTCCGCCGCAGCGAGGGGGCTCCGCGCCGGAGCGGCACGGTGCGCTAGGGGTGGCTCGCCGGTCGGATCGAAGGGGAGGTTCACCTCCGTATTCTACCGCCCATCACCTCTCGCTCACGAATACGGAAGAGGACCCTCGGCCCTGCCGAGAGTCCTCTTCGCGAAGGTTCAACTGTGGACTAGAAGTCCATTTCGCCGCCGTGGCTGTGACCACCAGGCGCCGCAGACTCCTTCTTCTCTGGGATGTCGCTGACCACCGCCTCGGTCGTCAGCACCATCGCAGCAACAGATGCCGCGTTCTGCAGTGCAGAGCGCGTCACCTTCGCTGCATCAACGATCCCCATCTCAAACATGTCGACCATGGTGTCGGTCGACGCGTCAAAGCCTGTTCCTCGCTTCGCCTTCAAGATCGACTCAATCACCACGTCGCCACGTGCGCCGGCGTTTTCTGCGATCTGTCGCGCTGGGGCTTCAAGCGCACGGCGGACGATGTCCACTCCGACCTGCTCGTCGCCCTCAAGCTTGATCTTGTCGAGAGCGCCACGCGACTGGAGGAGTGTGGTGCCACCGCCGGCGACGATCCCCTCTTCAACGGCCGCGCGGGTCGTCGAGAGAGCATCTTCGATGCGGTGCTTCTTCTCCTTGAGCTCGACCTCGGTGGCAGCGCCAACCTTGATCACCGCTACGCCGCCCGAAAGCTTGGCGAGGCGCTCCTGGAGCTTCTCCTTGTCGTAGTCCGACGTGGTCTCCTCGACCTGGGCCTTGATCTGCGCCATGCGCGCCTTGATCTCGGCAGGCTTCCCCGCGCCATCGACGATGGTCGTGTTGTCCTTAGTCGAAACGACACGTCGCGCCGTGCCGAGATCCTCGGCAGTGACGCTGTCAAGCTTGCGGCCGACCTCTTCCGAGATCACCGTGCCGCCGGTCAGCACCGCGATGTCGCGGAGCATCTCCTTGCGTCGGTCGCCGAATCCTGGCGCCTTCACCGCAAGCACCTGCACGGTGCCGCGGATCTTGTTCACCACGAGCGTGGCGAGAGCCTCACCGTCAACATCCTCAGCGATGATGAGGAGTGGTCGACCAGTGCCGACCGCCTTCTCAAGTGCTGGGAGCGCATCGGCAACGGCCGAAATCTTCTTGTCGGTGATCAGGATCGCTGGGTTGTCGAGCTGCGCCTCCATGCGATCCGAGTTCGTTACGAAGTAGGCCGAGATGTAGCCACGGTCGAACTGCATCCCCTCG
>RGCW01000022.1 GCA_009919005.1 Candidatus Aquidulcis sp.
TAGCTCGTTGTCCGCGGTGAAGTGGATCGTCGTGCCCACGACGGCGAAGTTGGCGAGCTCTTTGGTGAAGAGTTGGAAAGCGTATCCGGCGTAGAGGCTTAGCCCGCCGCGCCGAGCACCAAAGTGGATACGAGCGCCGTTAGGGAACTTGACGGCGGGGACCCGATATGAAATCTCCTCGGTGCCGCCGGGGGCAGCGGCCACGATGGCATCGCGCAGCCGTCGCAGACTTTTCGCATCAGCCGCGGGAAGCGCGTCGATGTAGGCGTCCACAGATGGGGCGGTGTGACGAGACCAGGTTCCTGCCACGCAAACCTCCAGCGTTTGTGAGGGGCTGGTGGAGCTGAGGGGATTCGAACCCCTTACCTCGACAATGCGAATGTCGCGCTCTACCAATTGAGCTACAGCCCCAGCGGATCGGCAGAATAGCACGGCGACGGCTAGCATCTGGGGGTGAACCCACTCGTCCTTGCCTTGCTCTCAGCCGCCATGTGGGGTTGTACCGATCTCGTCACCACGTACGTAGGGCGACGGATCGGATCGCTGCGCGTGGTGGTGATCGCGGTATCAACCTCGGTAGTTCTGGCTGGCACCGTCGCGATTGCGCGCGGGGCGCTCTCCACCGACTACGACCTAACGATCGTTGGTGGCACGTTGCTGCTGGGTGTCGCGGCGGGCATCGCGTACATCGGCGTGTTCACGGCGTTCCGGCTTGGCCCACTCAGCGTCGTCTCACCAACCGTGTCGGCGTATGGAGCCTTGGCAGCGTTCCTTGCGGTGATCTTTCTGAACGAGCATCTCATCGCGGCCCACGTCGGCGGCGTCGTCGCGGTAGGCGTTGGCATCAGCCTCCTGGGGGTACAGACGACTGGCACCGGACGTGATCGACGCGCCTCACTCGCCAGCCCAGGGGTCGCCTTTGCGCTCGTTGGCCTCCTCTTTTTCGCAATCATTACCGTGTTGATCACCATCCCCATTCGGGCGTACGGCTGGAGTACCGCCATCACCCTCTCGCGCCTCGGCAACTTCATGACGGTCTGGTTGATCTTCGTGGCATTGCTGAAGGCTGGTCCGCGCCTACCCCGATGGGCGCGTCACGATCTGCTCGGTCACGGGCAGACGCTTGACCGGCGTGGGCTGGCGCTCGCGATGCTCGTGGGGCTTGGCGATACGGTCGCCTTCTTCGTCTTCGCTGCGGCACTCGAGGGTGGGCCCACCTGGGCAGTCTCGCTGCTGAGCTCTCTCGGTCCGATCATCGTGGTGCTTGGTGGTCTCTTCGGCTACCGCGAACGCCTCCGCGTTCCGCAGGTGGCTGGCCTTGGTGCCCTCGCGCTGGGGCTGGTGCTCGCCACGCTGCCCGCGTAGCCCCTTGCACAAGTAGAACGCCTGTTCTATTATGAGCCGTAGGCGAGGGCAGTATCCTCACGAGGTGTTGCCCCATCTCGGCCCTCGCTTAACTCCTCCACTCCGGTTCACAACGGCCCTGCTGATCGCCCTGCCGCTGCTCCTCGCGGGCTGTATCGGATCAGGCGCCCCCTCCCCGACACCGAGTCACGGCGCTGCGACGGTGATCTCCACCGACTACGGGCGCGTGTGGGGATCCCTCCCCAAGGATTTCCCGATGCTGGCCGAGGGGCAGCCGCTCCTGCGACTTGATGTGCAGGCGAGTGGTGCGATCTGGACAGAGATGCGCGTGAGTGAGGCGGTGGCGGCAACGATCGATGAGCTGCGTCGACTTGCGTGGAATGTTCAAGATTCGACCGGTTCCGCCACGCAGCGACGGATCAACGCGACGCGAGATCAGGGGGCGTGCCAACTCACCATCATTGTCGAGCCCCTCGGCACACGTACATCGCTCGTCGTCTATCTTGGTGAAGGATGCGCACAGCCATAGGGTGTAGTTGGCAGATCCGGCAGGAGGAGTGATGGCACCGAAATTGAAGCGTCGTGAAATCGTGTTGCCGATCCTGTTGCTCCTCGGGCTCTTCACATTGACCTTTGCGCTGATCGCTGCGCAGGTGGCGGGGGCTCGAGGCTAGCGGCGCCCCTTGCGTCGTTCAGCCTCGATGCGGCGACGATCCCGCTCGTTGGGCTGATTCGGACTCATCGCGCGTAAGAAGCGCGAATACCATCCGGCAAATGCGCCAGCCAAGATCCCAGCTGCGACCACACCGTAGATATCGGTGATCAGGGCACCAGGGTTGCCGAAGTTTGCGGTGATGCCATCGAGCAAGCCCTTGACTGGATTGCCAGATCCAAACGCAGTGAGGTCGCCGTAGGTGCCAACGAGTGCGGATCCCGCGTAGGTAATCACACCGAAGAGACCGCCAATCATCCATGCGCCACGTCGAGTCAGCATGCCGCCAAGGAAGGCGACGACAAAGGCGGGCGGGAGCAGGATGGACTGCACCGCAAGTTGCGCGAGGTTTGATGCCAGGACGCCAGGCTGAAGTGCTACGACGGTGGTGAGACTCACAAGGATCAGCGGGAGGAGAAACGCTCGGGTGCGGAGCAGGCGAGGCAGGTAGGCGAGATCAGCCCGGATGGGGGCCCGGGTCGCGGAGGAGCGAAGTGCCGCGCGGAACCCTAGCCCACCAGGTGAGGCCGAGGTACTGGTCCCCGTGGGCGATGAGGTCGGTGCAGCGGGATTGGCCGCTGACACGACGGGAGTGATGCCGAGCGCCTCGGCCGCGGCGCGCTCCTTTGCGGCAATACGATGGCGACGGCGAGCCTCTGCTCGATCCTTGGCGTGATCAGGATGTGTCATGCCTCCATCCTAGACGCGAGTGGTACGTCGTGTGCGCCAGGCTACCCCTCTCTCTCCCGCCCTCGTCGATCTCGCGTTGGAGGTTGCATGACAACAACTGCCCCCATTCGGGCTGGCGCACGTGGAAGCATCATCGTGCTCCTTGCGCTCCTCTTACCGCCAGCCGCCCACGCCGCAAGTCTGAACGCCGTGCTGATTAGTACGGTGGCAACTGGGGGCAGCTCTGCATCGGATGAGTATGTGGTGATTGAAGCGGTCGGTAACGGTGGTACCGACATCGCTGCCTATGAGTTGATGTACACCACGGCCAGTGGCGCGACAACACGACGCCTCGCTAGCCTCGAGAGTGCAGCGCCGCTCGCCGCTGGGGAGCGACTCTTGGTTGCAAATTCATTAGGTGGGTTCGCGACGGGTGCAGTTGCAACCTGGAGTGATGGAATCGCGGCAACTGGAGGTTCGCTCCGCCTCCGCCTCCGAAGCAATAGCTCATTTGTTGCTGACGCCGTGGCGTGGGGTAGCGCGACCGCGAGCGCAGGCGGCTTTGGCGTGCCGAGCGTTGCAATGTCTTCGACCACGATGATTGATCGTCGTCGCGATCAGGACGGGTACTTAGTCAATTCTCAAAACAACAGCGCTGACTTTGCTCTGGTCCCCCTCGCGTCGCCGATCGTGACGCGGATCGCGCCAGATCCACCAGCGCCAACGCCAACAGTGACTCCAACGATAGCTCCAACAGTGTCTCCATCATCGAGTCCATCGGCGAGCCCGTCACCAACAACGTCACCAACACCAACTGCATCACCAGCGCCCACCATCACACCTTGGCCCGTTGTGCTAACGCCAACCCAGATCCGCACCGCGCAACTCGGAAGTACCGTGACGTTGGTGGGTGCGGTCTCGGCAGCACCAGGGGAGCTCGCCGAGCAGCGCCTGCTGTGCATCGAGGATCCCCTGACGGGCGTGGGCGTGTTTCTGCTCGCCGCGATTGCGGACACCGCACGGGTGCGTGGCGAGGTGATTTCCGTCACCGGAGAGGTGCAGCTGCGCCGCCAGGCGCTGACGCTGGTTGCCACCGCAACGGCACAGCATGTCGGTTGGGCCGAACTGATGGCCGCTCAGCGGGTTGTGCCGCCCACCCCGGGACCCTGGGCGTGGGAGCCGTGGGAGGGGAGGGCGATCGCGGTGACGGGTACCGTTCGAGGAGCTGTGCGAGTGCTCGCGGGCGGGTCGCGCAGCGTGACCCTGCGACTCCCGGGCAGCGGAGAGATCCTGGTCGGTATCGGTCCTGCGCTGGTCGGTCAGATCCCTGATGCCCTGCTCAATGCTGGGGTAACAATTTCGGTACGCGGCATCCTGCACCAGCGGTCGGGGTCGGCTGGGGGCGGCTACCGCCTGTGGGCGCTCGCGGTGGTCGCCTCATCTTCACCGGCCCAGACACAAGGATCACTGATCTCCGAGGGGGTGCAACCCGAGCAGCAGGTCGAGGGTGCTGCCGTGTTACAGGTGGGCACCCCCTCGGTGGCGCTTGAGGATTGGTTCCGACCAGGGTGGCCCGAACAGATCGCCCGGATCGTGGAGGTCCGAGGTGGGGCGCTGGTGTTGGTGGGCCAGGGCGGGGCGGGGCTCGTCGTCCTGCCGGCCCTCGACGCGGCACAGGCTGTGCCAGGAGGCCGTCGAGCGTGGAGCGTGGTTGACCGTGCGGGGCGCGCTCCCTATCCTCAAGAGCGGTGATCGTGCGTCGGGGCCGCTTGGCCCCCCGTGCATCAGCGCTTGGTGAGAGCACCAAGGAGTCATGTGCCCCGATTGGGGTCGATGTAGATCGGAGCTCGCGCTCCGATTTGTGGAGGTACCGACAATGGCCCAGGTGTATTGCGTGAAGTGCAAGGCAAAGAAGGAAGCGATTGACACGAAGAAGGTCACGATGAAGAACGGGAAGCCAGCACTCGAGGGCAAGTGCCCAACGTGCGGCACCAAGGTCTTCAAGATCGGTGGCTGAATAACAACTCGCGATCGCCACACGGCGATTGCATAGCGGCCACGCGGCCCTCGACTGGGAGACCGGTCGAGGGCCGCGCCGCTTCTCGTGAGTTGTGCATAACTCGCGACAGCACGCACAAAGTTATCCACAGTGAGCTCGGGATGAGCACGGAGGTTCAATGACCGCCCCGTCGGCTGATGCGACCGTCCTCGCCCTTGATCTTGGCGGGACGCAGATTCGTGCGGCGGTTGTGCGCGCTGATGGGTCCCGCATCGGTCGTGCCGCGAGTGGAACGCCGGTGAGTCGTGGCCCCGCCGCGATCATTGACGCGTGTATCGGCACACTGCAGCAGGCACGAGATGCAGCGCGCGCCGAAGATGCAGCTGCAGTCGCACGCCTCGTAGGTATTGGTATCAGCTCGCCTGGTCCGATTGATCCGTGGCGCGGCATCGCCGTTGAGCCACCCAACCTAGGATCCGAGTTTCCAGGCACGGATCTCGCTGGTCCGATCAGCACAGCACTCAACCTTCCCACGCTCCTTGAGCACGATACGAAGGTGGCGATTCTCGGTGAGCGTGCGTTCGGCGCCGGGCGCGGCATCGATGATCTGGTCTACATCACCATCAGTACCGGCCTCGGTGGCGCCGTGATCAGTGGTGGCCGCCTCTACACGGGACCAGACGATACGGGGATTGAGCTTGGGCATGCGCCGATCACCCTCGACGGACCACGGTGTGCTTGTGGCGGGATCGGGCACCTCGAGGCGCACGCCTCCGGTGTGGCGCTCGCACGAACAGGGGGTGAAGCGGCCGCCAGTGGTGCGAGCCCATGGCTTGCAGCGTGGCTCGCGGCGCACCCCACGCAGAAGATCAGTGCCAAGGAGGTCTCTGAGGCTGCTGCGGCAGGGGATCGTGCGGCGCAGTCGCTCATTGACGATGCGCTCCTCGCCGTAGGGCGAGCGGCGGCGGGCTGGGTCAACCTCTTCAATCCGAGCCGGATCATCATCGGCGGCTCCTTCGCCGAGGCACACTGGGGTGCCCTCCATTCGCGTATTCAGGGTGAGATCGGCGACAATAGCTTCAAGGTTCCGGCCCGGAGAGTTTCCGTGCACCCCGCTGAGCTTGGTGGGGACGTGAGCCTCGCGGGCTGCCACCCCATGGTTGTCGGACGAATCGGCAATCCAGAGTGGGAGCGGACCGTCGCGGTGAAATCGAAGGGGGACGCTCGATGACCGTACGCGTAGGAATAAACGGCTTTGGACGAATTGGACGCCAGAGCTTGAAGGCGATCATTCAGCGCGCCCCCGAGGTCGAGGTGGTAGCGATCAACGACCTCGTCGATCCGAAGATGAATGCCCATCTCTTCAAATACGACTCCACCTACGGGATCTACCCAGGGATCGTCGTTGCTGAGGAGGATGATCTCGTCATTGACGGCCACCGCATCAAGGTGTTGGCCAGCAAAGATCCCGCAGCCCTTCCCTGGGGTGAGCTAGGGGTTGACATCGTCGTGGAGTCGACTGGACTTTTCACCAACGCTGAGAAGGCTGCGGCGCACCGTGCCGCGGGCGCGAAGAAGGTCATCATCAGTGCCCCCGCAACGGGTGAAGACCTCACCGTCGTTATGGGCGTGAACGAGAAACAGTATGACCCGTCAAAGCACCACATCCTCTCCAACGCAAGCTGCACGACAAATTGCCTCGCCCCCGCAGCGAAGATCGTCTCGGACGGCTGGGGCATCGCGCGCGCGTTGATGACCACCATCCATAGCTATACCAACGATCAGCGCATCCTTGATGTGGCGCATAGTGATCCACGTCGTGCGCGCGCTGCAAGTCTCAACCTGGTCCCTGCATCGACTGGTGCAGCAGCGGCGATCTCGCGGGTGATTCCAGAACTAGAGGGTCGCTTTGGCGGATACAGCATTCGCGTCCCAACGCCAACAGTGAGCATCGTCGACTTCACTGCAGAATTAGAGCGGTCAGCCAGCATCAGCGCAATTCATGACGCGTTCCGTGCTGCTGAAGCCGGTCCGATGAAGGGGATCCTCGGCGTCTCAGACGAGCCCCTGGTCTCGTCGGACTACAAGGGTGACACCCGCTCCTCAATCATCGACACCCTCAGCACCATGATGGTCGGCGACAAGTTCGTGAAGATCGTGACCTGGTATGACAATGAGTGGGGTTACAGCTGTCGCGTCGCCGACCTCGTCAACTACGTGGCGACGCATGGCTGAGAAGAAGAGCTTCATCTCGCGACTTATTGGAAGTGCCGTGAAGCCGGCGGCGAAGACGCCCGCTACGGGCCCCGCGAAGGCGCCTGCAACATCATCAGCAAAGCCCGCCGCGAATTCCTCACTCAAGCCCGCCGCAAAACCCGCCGCAAAACCCGCCGCGAAACCCGCCGCCAAGTCGGGCGCTTCCAAGGCCACCACTCCCGTAAAGCCGACGCCCCCCGCCAAACCCGCACCAGCGTCGAAGGCTGCCCCGACCCCGAAGGCGGGTGGCTCACCTCCACCGAAGCCGGCGGGTGCGATGCTGGCATCAAGTCGCCCTGCTAACCGACCGCAGGTGAAGCCAACGATTACGGGCTCCAATGGGCAGCCGCGCCCAACCGGAGCACCCCCGACCGCGCCGAGTCGCCCTGCCAACCGCCCCAACGTCAAGGCGACAACGAAGCCCGTCGGCAGCCCGACGGGTGGTTCACCAACTCGACCAACGCCACGACCAATCCCTCGACCAGCGCCCCCGCAGAGTGGCCCGCGGCGGATCGCCCCAGAGATCATCTCGGCCTCAGGGAAGCGCACGATTCGTGAGCTCAACATGCACGGTCAGCGCGTGCTGCTTCGTGTCGACTTCAACGTGCCGCTCTCAGACGGAAAGATTGTCGACGACTCACGCATTCGCGCGGCGGTGCCAACGATCAAGGCGCTTCTTGCGGGAGGTGCATCGGTGGTGATCATGTCTCACCTCGGCCGGCCCGAGGGACGTGTCGTTGACGGGCTACGCCTCCGTCCCGCAGCAGAGCGGCTCACCCAACTCCTGCGCATCAACGTTCCGACGACTGGGGATGCGCTCGGTGTTGGAACCGATGATGCAGTGCGACGTTTGCGGCCTGGGGAGTTGCTCCTACTGGAAAACGTGCGCTTTCACGCAGGAGAGGAGCGTAACGATCCAGCATTCGCGGAGCGGCTCGCCTCGTACGGCGACGTCTTCGTCAACGATGCGTTCGGTGCAGCTCATCGCGCACACGCGAGCACCGTCGGCGTTGCCGCCTACCTCCCTTCGTATGTTGGACTCCTCATGGAGCAAGAGGTTGAGGCCCTCTCAAGGTTGCAGCGGAGAAGGCCGATGCGGGCGCCACCGTGGTCGTCGGTGGTGGCGACAGCATCGCGGCTCTACGGCAACTCGGCGTGGCGGAGAAGATGACCCATCTCTCAACGGGCGGAGGTGCCTCACTCGAGTTCCTGGAGGGTCGCGATCTCCCTGGTCTCGCCGTCGTGCCAACGGCTGGCTCGCCGTATGAAACGCTGCCGATCGTGTACGTCGCGCCCGTCAAACCAGGGTCAAAGCCGGCTGCGAAGCGTGCCCCATCAAAGCCGAAGCCCATCATCAAACCATCGGCGCTCGACGATGAGGATGACAACGAGAGTGACGACTTGGCATGAGCGATCGCATCGCTCACCTTCACGCCCGCGAAATCCTTGACTCTCGTGGAAATCCAACGATTGAGGTTGACCTCACCCTAAGCAACGGCGTGCTCGGTCGTGCCGCAGTTCCTTCGGGCGCCTCAACCGGCGCCTATGAGGCGATCGAGCTCCGTGACGGTGATGGGCTCCGATATGGCGGTAAGGGCGTCCTCGGTGCCGTCAGCGCCGTCACTGGCGAGATCGCAACGGCGATCATCGGCGCCTCGGTACGCGATCAGCGCGCACTAGATTCCACGCTGATCGCCCTTGACGGTACGCCGGCAAAGGGGCGGCTCGGCGCTAATGCACTCCTTGGCGTCTCGCTCGCCGCCGCGCACGCTCGTGCCGCACTTCATGGTCACGAGCTTTGGTATGAACTTGGCGGAGACGCAGCGGTAAAACTTCCCGTGCCGCTGCTGAATATCCTCAATGGTGGCAAGCATGCTGAGCACTCCACCGATTTCCAGGAGTTCATGGTGGTGCCCGTTGGAGCCACGACCTATCGCGATGCGCTTCGCGCCGGTGCTGAGGTGTTTGCAGCGCTGCGCACCTGCCTGCAGGATCGCGGTCTCGCGACTGGGCAGGGAGACGAGGGCGGCTTTGCACCGAGCCTCCCAACAAACGAGGCCGCCCTCGATCTGTTGATGGTGGCGATTGAGGCGGCGGGGTACCGACCTGGCGATGAGGTCGCCATCGCGATAGATGCCGCGGCGACCGAGCTGCTTCAGTCCGATGGCCGCTATCACCTTGAACGTGAGGGACGCACGCTTGAACGTGGGGCGCTCGTTGATCTGTGGGCAACCTGGGCGTCGAAGTACCCAATCATCAGCATCGAAGATGGCTTGGCTGAAGATGATTGGAGCGGCTGGGAGGAACTCACCGCTCGCATCGGCGGCAAGGTGCAGATCGTGGGCGATGACCTGCTGGTGACGAGCGTCCATCGGATTGAACGCGCGATCGACGCGGGGGCCGCAAACGCACTCTTGGTGAAGCCAAATCAGATCGGCACACTGACCGAGACTTTAGACGCGATCTCTCTGGCGCACGGCGCTGGATGGGCGAGCATTTTGAGTCACCGCTCCGGTGAGACCGAGGACACCACCATCGCTGACCTCGCCGTGGCCACGAACGCTGGACAGATCAAGACCGGCGCCCCATCCCGCTCAGAGCGCGTCGCGAAGTTGAATCGGCTACTGCGGATCGAAGAGCAGCTCGGATCACGCGCCATCTACGCAGGTCGCGCCGCCTTCTCGCAGGTGACCCACGCATGAGTCGCTTTGTTGATCGCGGCGCAACCGTCGCTGCGTTCGTTGGCATCGGCATGGCCCTCACCGTTGCGGTGAGCTTCTTGATGGTCATCCCTATCGATCCTGCGTACATCGTATTCGCACCACTCTCTGGACTTCTGATCGGGTGGTACGGAAATCAACGTGCAGGTCAGGTGCGCGGTCGCCCGGCGCGCATCGCAGCGAACGCAGGCTGGAGTGGCCTCGTCACCGCCGTGATGTTCGCAGGACTCTTCCTCGCGGTGAAAATCTTCTTCTTCTCTCTTGACCCTGGGTATCGCGACGAGAGGCAGGGCGGATCATTTACGTGCACGGCGGGACCAGAGTGTGTCTACGTGCGCTACCAGGGAGCTGACGGCGGCGCGGCGGCGCTTGCGGCCGCTGGGGTCACCGATCTGACCTCGTTCACCGAGTGGTATTGGGAGGGGCAGATGGGCACGGCACGGTTACTCGTAGGCAGCACAACCCTGGCCGCATTGGTGGGCGGGCTGCTCTACTGGGCGAGTGCTCCGCGCGAGAAGCGCGAGGAGCCAGTCGCCTAATCGTCGTCCCGCCACACTGCGCGAAGCGCAGCGGGCGGTCGATCGAAACGTTTGCTTAGGCCTTCGGCGCCGCCTTCTTGGCAGCTGGCTTCTTTGCGGCTGGCTTCTTCGCAGCCGGCTTTGCGGCGGCGGCATCAGCCTTCGGTGCAGCGACCCGCTTCGGTGCCGACTTCTTCTTGTTGACCGTCTTTGGCAACACGCCACCAGCGGCGACCGCCTTGGCGGCCTTCTTGGCAAGTCGCGACTTGCGGCGAGCGGCGGCGTTCTTATGGATGGCGCCGTGCTTGGCGGCGCGATCGAGGGCGCTCGCAGCGGTGCTGACCGCTTGTGCGGCATCGCCTTGGGCCTGGCCGGAGATCACCTCCAGGGCCTTGGCAACCAGGCTCTTCGCGGCGGTTCGCTGTGGCTGTTGCACGGCGTTTCGGCGTGCCGAGGCGCGAACCTCTTTCAGCGACTGTGGCGTTCGTGCGCCCTTGTACTTGCGCGAGGTCTTTCCCATATTGGTCACTCCATCAACTAGTGGGGCTCGGTTGAGCCGTCGGGCGATCGTAGCAGAGGCTCCGCCACGCTCCCCATCAGGCTGCCGTCGGCGGCAGGAGCGAGAGCGTGCGATCCTTACGCCATGAGCACCATTCCGCAGTCTCGACTGCGCAACTTCAGCATCATCGCGCACATTGACCACGGCAAGTCGACCCTGGCTGACCGTCTCCTCGAGGCGACCAACACCGTTGAGGCCAGGCTGATGACCTCGCAGGTGCTCGACTCCATGGACCTGGAGCGGGAGAAGGGGATCACGATCAAGGCCCGTGCGGTCCGCTTGGACTACGTGGCCAAGGATGGTCTCACCTACGGACTCAATCTGATCGACACCCCAGGGCATGTGGACTTTGCCTATGAGGTGTCACGCAGCCTACAGGCCTGCGATGGCGCAATCCTCGTTGTTGATGCGAGCCAGGGGATTGAGGCCCAGACGCTGGCAAACGTGCACCTTGCGATGAAGCTTGGACTGGTGATCATTCCCGTCTTGAACAAGATCGATCTCCCCGCCGCGGAGCCCGAGATGGTGATGAGTGAATTGGAGGAGTCTCTCGCGATTCCTCGCGAAGAAGTGATCCTGGCCTCGGCGAAATCGGGGATCGGGATCTCTGAAATCCTTGAAGCGCTTGTCGCCCGCATTCCCGCTCCAAACGGTGCACTTGATGCGCCACTTCGCGCACTTGTCTTTGATTCGCACTACGACACATATAAAGGCGTGGTCAATTACATCCGCGTGCAGGAGGGTCGCCTGAAGACAGGCGATCCGATCCTGATGATGGGTTCAGGCGCCGCCTGCGTCCCAGTCGAGCTCGGCTACTTCCGCCCGCAACATGTTCCAGTGCAAGAGTTGGTCGCAGGTGAGGTCGGCTATATCGCAACTGGCCTGAAGAGCGTGCGTGACGCGCGAGTTGGTGACACGGTGACCTCGCAAACGAGCCCAGCCGCGGAGCCACTCCCCGGCTACCAGGTGGCGCTGCCGCTCGTCTTCGCCGGCCTCTATCCACTCAGCGGTGAGGACTACCCAGCCCTGCGCGAGGCGCTCGAGAAGTTGCACCTCAACGACGCCAGCTTCACCTTTGAGGCGGAGTCGTCGGCCGCCCTCGGCTTCGGCTTCCGTTGCGGCTTCCTCGGTCTCCTCCACATGGAGATCGTGCAGGAGCGCCTCGAACGCGAGTTCAACCTGCAGCTGATCGCCTCGGCCCCCTCCTGCAAGTACCAGGTCATGTTGAACGGCGGCAAGGGCGAACTCCTCATCAACAACCCTGCCCAGCTGCCAAGTCCGAACCATATCGATGAGATTCGTGAGCCGTGGGTCTCGGCGTCGGTCGTGACTCCTGCGACCTACATCGGCACGATCATGGAGCTCTCCACCGACAAGCGCGGCATCTTTGACGGCATGGAGTACCTCGACGAGAAGCGCGTTGTCATGCGATTCCAAATCCCACTCGCAGAGCTGATCGTCGATTACTTTGATCAACTCAAGAGTCGCACGCAGGGATACGCATCACTTGATTACGTGGAATCAGAGTATCGAGTGGCCCCACTCGTCAAGCTCGACATCTTGGTGAACGGCGAGCCGGTCGACGCGCTCAGCACCATCATCCATCGCGACCGTGCCCAGGGTTCTGGTCGGAACCTCGCCTCTAAGCTGAAAGAGCTGATCCCGCGTCAAATGTTTGAGGTGCCAATTCAAGCCGCGATTGGCGGAACGATCATCGCCCGAGAAACAGTGAAGGCGGTACGTAAGAACGTGTTGGCGAAGTGCTATGGCGGTGACATCACGCGCAAGAAGAAGCTCCTCGAGAAGCAGAAGGAGGGGAAGGAGCGCATGAAGCGCGTCGGCTCCGTTGAGATTCCGCAAGAGGCCTTCCTCGCCGTCTTGCGCACCGACGCCGATTAGCATGATCGTTGGCGCGCAGCCCGCGCCACCGCGCGGCCTCTACCTCCACGTTCCGTTCTGCCGTTCGCTCTGCCCGTACTGCGACTTTGTCGTGGTTGCGGGCGCTGCCGCATTCGGCCCACGTTCACGCATGGGTGGCTATCTCAACGCAATTGAAAAAGAGATTGACCTGCGCGCGACGCTCGCTGACAAAACCTTCGGCACTCTCGGCTCAGCGAGTCGCCAGCCACTTGAAACGCTCTACCTCGGTGGTGGTACCCCGTCACTCCTACCAACAGAGCGACTCGCCGCCCTGATTGAGCGGGTGCGAGATCGCTTCGGTCTCGCCCCCGGCGCGGAGGTGACCCTTGAGGCAAATCCAGGTGCCGATGAGCGGGGCGACCTTCGTGGAAGCGTTCAGGCTGGGGTAACCCGCCTCAGCATTGGGGCGCAGGTACTGGACACGAGTGCCCTTAGAACCCTTGGGCGCCGCCACACTCCTGACGATGTCGTAGCGACCGTTGCCGCCGCTCGGTCGGCAGGCGTAACGAGCCTCTCCGTTGACCTTCTCGCCGACCTACCCGACCTGCCGTTCGACGCCTGGGCGGCCAGCCTCGATCGAGCAATCGCCCTCGGGGTGGACCACCTGAGCGTCTATGCGCTGACCCTCAGCCTCGGTCCAGATGAGACTGGTGACGACCGACTTGCCACGCCGGCGGGGGCAGTCGCCTGGCGCGAACGCGCCGCAGCCGCCCAAGACGAGGAGCGCGGCGCGCAAGAGCTTGAGCACCTGAATAGCCGGCTTCCCGCCGCTGGGTACGACTGGTACGAGATCAGCAACTGGGCAACGCCGGGGCATGCGTCGCGGCACAACACCCTCTACTGGGAGCGCGCCAGTGTCGCCGCCGTCGGTCCTGGGGCTCACGCGTTTGATGGCGTCACACGCCGCTGGAACTCGGCCAACCTTGACGCCTGGGAGGCCGCGCTCCAGCAGGGCGAGCTTCCACCCGGCGGCGAACTAGCGGCCGAGAGTGGCACGGCAGGTGTCGCCGAGGGGTTGGTACTTGCGCTGCGCATGGCGCGAGGAGTTGAACGTGACGCTGCCGTGCGCGATGGCTTTGGTGATGCGATCGCCTGGGGTGAATCAAACGGGCTGCTCACGCAACACCCAACCGATGCGACCCGCGTTCAGTTGACGCTGCGCGGTCGCCTTCTCAGCAACGAACTGTTCGCACGGATTGCGTAACTGACGTCACGCCACCGCGCGACGCCGATCAGTTCGGAGCGGCGAGATCGCGGCGCGGGAAAATGTAGAGCGCCCAGCCCGCGGCGAGCACCGCCACAATGCCAAAGAGTAGTGCAGCAGAACTGTCAACCGTACCGTTGAGTAGATCAACAGGCGAGAAGTGGTTGAAGAGCGAGAGATATTGATACGGCTCAACAACATCCCAGAACGAGCCAATCACTTCAATGATGTAGTTCGCCATGATGAACGAGACGGTGATCGCCATAGAGGGTGCGGTGTTATCAAAGCTGCTCGTAGTAGCGATCGCAATCGTTGCAAACATTCCCCAGAAGAGCGCCCCATACGCCCACAGAATCGGCAGTTGCTCAAACGCGAGTTGATCGGTGACACCGGCAATTTGTGTGCCGAGAATGGTGCCAATGATGTAGGCGAGTGAGACGAAAGCTGCACCGACCCATCCTTCGAGCAGCATCGTGAGCAGGATCTTGCGCCGACTCAAGGGCCGACTGAGGAGGAGTTCGAGAGTCCCTCGCTGTCGTTCACCGGACAGCGCGCCAACGGTCAGCCCAGCGCTCAAGATCCCGAATAGGGCGATGGAGATCGGATGGATGAATCCGACCGAGATCGTGCCCGCAAGCGTGGAGAAGTTCCCTGCGCCTGGCGGGATTGGCTTCCCTGCAATGGAGTCCTGGAAGGCCTTGTAGATCACGGGGAAGAGGAGTGACCAGATCACGACCACGGCGAGTCCGACAGCAAGACGAATGCGGTGACCTCGAATGAGGCGTCGGAAGAGGATGAGATTGATCATCGCGAACCTCGCTTCGGTGTAGCGCGCCGCTTTGGCGCGCTCCGCTTCGTTGCCGCAGCTCGCTTCGCCGTGCGCCGTGCGACCGTTGTTGGCTTTGCCCGCTTCACCTCAGCAACCTCGGGGAAGACTTGCACGGCGCCAGAGGTGTGTCGCGCATCGCCGTAGTACGACATGAACGCTTCCTCCAAGCTCGCCGCCTCAATCAATAGGTCGCGCAACCCTGACGTTTGGAGACGTGCGATGAGCTTTGGCACCGCGGATGACTCAGCCTCGCAGTTGATGCGATAGCCAATCTTCCCCTCAGCGGCAATCTTCACACCAAAGACCCCTGCGGTTGAGGCGATGCGCGAAGGCTTCTTTGCAACGAGAGCATCGACTCGACGACGCTGGAAGCGAACGAGACTCTCCACTGTCTCAAGGGCGACGAGCCGCCCTCCGCGGACGATGGCCACGCGACTACAGATTCGCTCCACCTCACTGATGAGGTGGCTACTGAAGAAGACCGTTCGTCCCGCCGCGACACGCTCCAGCAGCAGCTCTTGAAGTGATCGTTGCATGAGCGGGTCGAGGCCCTCTGATGGTTCATCAAGGATGAGTAGTTCCGGATCAGTCTCCAGTGCCTGCACCACGCCGATCTTCTGACGCATGCCGCGGCTGTAATCGCGTACCGGACGCTTCAAGATCGCATCTGAGAGTTCCAACGCCTCCATGACGCGGTGACGGAGGAGCGACGGTCGCCCACTAAGGTCGCGCATGTGATCGAGGTACTCGCGACCGCTCATGTAGTCGTAGACGGCGAAGCCGGATGGGAGATAGCCGACGCGTCGGCGAATCTCTACGGAGTCCTTGACGACGTCGAGCCCCAGAACAGAGGCGGAGCCCGATGACGGATGGAGGAACCCCAGCAGGGTGCGGATCGTGGTGCTCTTCCCCGCGCCATTCGGTCCGAGGAAGCCGAAGAGCTCCCCCGCCTTGATCTCAAGGTCTATGGCGGTAAGGGCCTTGATCTCACCAGTGCGTCCATAGTGTTTGGTGAGCGCGCGAGTCTGGATAGCGACCTCGTTGGGCATAGGGTGATTCTACGCCTTTGACCCGTTCAGGCCGCCGCCACTAGACTGGAGTTGGCACTCAGGAATATGAGAGTGCCAAGTAGGCGAGGTGAGCATGGTTCGACGCCAGCGGCGCACAGGGCTCCTTGATGACCGTGCCCGCGTCATCCTCGCCGCCGTCGTAGAGGAGCACATCCGAACCGCCGCACCGGTGGGGTCCATCGCCCTCTCAGATGGGTACGACTTGGGCCTCTCGCCCGCAACGGTCCGTGGCGTGCTGGTGGAGCTTGAAGATCTTGGTCTGCTCATGCAGCCACATACCTCTGCCGGTCGCATTCCGACGGATCTCGGGTATCGGACCTACGCCGTAGAGATCGCCACCCCCGACGAGGTCGCCCCTGTCGACCAACTCATGATCCGGCACCAGTTCGGCCAGGCTGAGGGCGGTGCGGATCAGTGGTTCCGTATCGCGGCCACGACGCTGGCGAGTTCCTCCCGCGCGGCAGGGATTGCCACCCCAATGCGCCCAACATCGGCGCGACTCCGTCACGTGGACTTGGTTCGTACTGCAGATCGCCTCGCCACGCTCATTGCCGTGGTCAGTGACGGAAGCGTACGACCAACCTTGATGCCGCTCCCCGAAGGGGCTGATCAGGATGTGTTGAGCATGGTGGCGGCCCGCCTGAATGCCACCGTGCTGGAGCTCAGTTCAGCACAGCTCGCCGCTGCCGCGACAGGACTCTCCGAGTCGCTCCCACACCGAGCCATCGTGCGAACCGTACTTGAACGGACGAGCCGTCTCCTCGCTGAGATTGATGATGCGGCGGTAGAGCAGGTGTATAGCGATGGCCTCTTGAATGTGATGGAGGCTCCGGAGTTCGCCGAGAGTTCACGCGTGCGTAATGTCTTCACCGCACTCGAGGGGCGTGGCTATCTCGGGGAGTTGGTTCACGACGTCGCCCAGGGGGGCGAGGTGCGCCTCTTTATCGGAAGCGAGAACGCCCCCGTGGAGATGCACGGCGTCTC
>RGCW01000023.1 GCA_009919005.1 Candidatus Aquidulcis sp.
GCGAACCACTGAACCCTGCATCCAGAGATCGCTCACCTTTGCGAGGTCAAGGTCGTAGCGTGACTTTGCGAGGATCTCAAACCCTTCGGCGTACGACTGCATCATTCCGTACTCAATGCCGTTGTGCACCATCTTGACATAGTGACCTGCACCAGATGGGCCACAGTGCATGTATCCATCCTTCGGTGCGAGTGTGGTGAAGATCGGCTCCAGTGCCTTCACTGGCGCAACGTCACCACCGACCATCATGCAGTAGCCATTCTCCAGACCCCACACGCCGCCTGAGGTTCCAGCATCAATGAAGTGAATCCCATGGCCGGCGAGTTTCTCGTGACGGCGGATGGTGTCGTGGAAGTTGGAGTTGCCTCCGTCAATGATGGTGTCGCCCTTTGTCAGGAGAGGGATCAGCTCATCGATCATAGCCTCAGTGGCGTCACCACTGGGCACCATGACCCAGACCCGTTTTGGGGAGGAGAGGCTGTCAACCAGCTCCTTGACGGTGTAGGTGGCCTTGGCACCCTCCTTGGCAACCTCGTCGGTCTTCTCGCGGGAGCGGTTCCAAATTGCGACATCGTGGCCGTTGCGAACGAGTCGCTTCACCATGTTGGCGCCCATCTTGCCGAGGCCGATAAATCCGATCTGCATCATCTCCCCCTTTGCTACGTGTGGCTGTACTTCCCGATGCTAGCGAACTGCGAGCACCCGTTCGATGAGCGCGGTGAGGCGCGCGAGCCCTGCGTCAGGATCGTCGCCCAGGTGCACCCGCAGCACGGGGAGACCGTGATCTGCGAGGGAGCGCACGTCGCCGAGCGCCTGAGCGTCTATGAGCTGACCAAACGTGTATGGGCGCCCCGGGATGGCGAGGTCGCGCGGGTGGCCGGCGACGAGCTGCAGGAACCAACCGATTGGTGCCCCGCCCTTATGTAGCTGGCCGGTGGAGTGCAGGAATCGTGGGCCGATTCCGACGGTGGTGGCGCGACTCGTGGCGTCACGGAGCGCGAGGCGCAGTCTGGTGAGCGCGGCGGTTCGCTGGGGCGTGCTAGCGATGTACGCCTGAATGCCCACGTAGCCCCGCGTGCTAAGTCGATCAAGTTGGCCAGCGATGAGCCGCTCGGCATCATCAGCGAATGCGGCCGGAAGTGTGTCATCCGCCCAGATCTGAAGGCCGTCCACGCTGCACTTCACGGGCAGCTCTGGAAGTGCGCCAGTTGCGGCCAGCTCGGCAAGCACATTGGCGGTGTTTGTCTTTGACTCGGTGACGTTCGGCTCATCAAATGGATTAATGCTGAGCACGACACCAGCAAACGCCGTGGCAACCTCCCAGCGGACAAACTCGCCACCAAGGTCAATTCGATCGGGAAGGGTCCACTCCATAACCGGGTGTCCGGCCTCCGATAGCGCATCTAGTCGTTTGTCTACCGCACTACCGTCGGCGCAACGAGGGGCGCTTCCACCATCAAGTTTGATGCGCACGAAGAATCGGTCATCTGAGTACGACTCAACAGAGCCCAGAGGCTCACCGTCAACAGGAACGACACCGACCCCGCGCTTCCCGGTGCTTTCAGCAACGAGCTGCTCGGCCCATGCGCCGAATCCGTCAATCGGTTCATCCACGACGAGCGTCATCTTGTCGCGTCCCTCTCGCGCGAGTGCGCCAATGATGCAACCGAGGGCGAGCGCATGGTTACCTGCTGGCTCTGGATCACGGCTCTGTGCGATGGCCGCACTTCCCGAAGCGAGCAGCGGATCAAGATCGATGCCGAGGAGTGCCGCAGGCACGAGTCCAACAAAGCTGAGAGCTGAGTAGCGCCCTCCAATATCTGCGGGATTCAGGAAGATGCGACTTGTATCCACGATGTCCGTGATCCCATCTATGCAGGGTGACGGATCACTGATCGCCGCAAAATTTGCGGTCGGATCTTGCGTCGATGCCGCGGCAGCGAGCTTTTGCTGATTGGCCGCGTAAGCGAACGAGGCGAAGGAGAGCGTCTCCGTGGTGGTCCCTGACTTGCTTGCCAGAAGGTAGTAGCTGCTCTCCGGGGTTAACCCCTCGACAGCACTTCGGACTGCCTCAGGATCCGTTGAGTCACAGATGCGCGCCTTTCCCCAATCAGTAATGTCGGAGAAGGCGCGGGCAAGAACCTCAGGGGCCAGCGATGAGCCGCCCATGCCGGCCACAACGAAATCAGTGATGCGCGTCGTTGAGCCGCCGACGGGAGTCTCTCCGAACGCCTCTAGTGACGGGATCTCTGTGGTGAAGTGTTCTGGCGCGTCAAGCCAGCCGAGCCGATTGGCGATCTTCTCTTGCACCTCGGGCTCGCTGCTCCAGAGCGAGGTGTCGCGCGCCGCAAGTCGTACGGCCCACTCCTCACTTCGCGCTCGATCAAAGGTGCTCTCGATCGCTGCTCGATCGGATGAGCGGGGGATTCGGGCTCGGAACGGGAGGCGTGGTTCACTCATGACTGCTCCTCCTCGATGTCAGCAACCTTCGCCGTTCGGCGGAGGTATCGCTCTTCGCTGCTCGGCTCTGCCTGCAGGAATGCCCTGAGTGTCTCCAGCGCCCTTTCGAGTGAAATGATGTTGGAGCCGAACGCAAGCACATTCATGTCGTCGTGCACGACGCCTTGACGGGCGGATGCGGGGTCGTGGGCAATCGAGGCGCGAATGCCGTTGAATTTATTCGCCGCAATCGTGACGCCAATTCCCGAGCCGCAGATCACCAGGCCCCGGTCGGCCTCACCCGCGATCATGCGCTCCGCCACAGCGCGGGCCATATCGGGGTAGTCATCCGTAGGATCACTCCCGTCACCGCCCAGATCGAGAACGCTCCACTCCGGAGCTATCTCGCCGGCACGAGCAACGATCTTGGCCTTGAGGGCGGCGCCAGCATGGTCTGCGGCGATGGCGAGTCGGCGACCCACCTCAGCGGACCTGATGACCGTCGTGCAGATGGGGCGTGGGAACCACACCGCGCACGCTACCTGCGAGCACCCCCTTGGCGATCTCCACGATGCGCTCCGGGGTGAAACCGAACTCCTTGAAGAGGGTCGGGGCAGGTGCCGACGCGCCGAAGCGATCCATCGCGATGATCGCACCCTCTGTACCCGACCAGCGATCCCAACCGAGGCTGACCCCCGCCTCTATAGCGACGCGTGCTCGCAGCGCGGCTGGCAGCACCGACTCGCGGTAGGCAGCATCCTGTTCGCCGAAGAGTTCTGGGCAGGGCATTGAGACGACGCGCGTTGGCGTGCCGGCCGCTTCAAGTTGCTCCGCCGCCGCAACGGCGAGGTGCAACTCTGAGCCCGTCGCAATCAAAATCATCTTCGCGGTACCAGTTGCCTCGCGCAGCACATATGCCCCGCGTCGAACACCGGCAGCTGCACCGGTAATGGAGCCAGCGAGCACCGGCAACTTCTGTCGCGTGAAGGCAAGTACGGTCGGCGCATGTCGTCGCTCAACGGCAACGCCCCACGCCGCAGCGGCCTCGTTTGGATCACCAGGTCGGAAGAAGCGCACGTTTGGAATGGCGCGCAGCGCTGCATAGTGCTCGACCGGTTGGTGTGTTGGACCATCTTCACCGAGACCAATCGAATCATGCGTGAAGACGAAGATGCTGCCGAGATTGGCGAGCGCTGCAAGACGTAATGCACCGCGCAGGTAATCGCTGAACGTGAGGAACGTTGCAACGAATGGAATCAAGCCGCCGTGATACGAGATGCCGTTCGCAATTGCGCCCATCGCATGCTCGCGCACGCCATAGCTGATGTTGCGACCCGACTCGGTCGCAGTGAACTTGCCGCCACCATGGATGTCGGTGAGGTTTGATTCTGAAAGGTCCGCGCTTCCGCCAATCAACTCGGGGAGTACCGCGCCAAGCGCGGCAATGCTTGACTGGCTGACGTTGCGCGTTGGCGCATCGCCACCGAGTTCGTACTTCGGCAGCGCGCTCTCCCAACCAGTTGGTAGCGTCCCCGCCATGCGGCGCTGCAGCTCGGCAGCCTGCGTCGGGTATTCGGTGGCGTAGGCGAGGAGCTTCTTCGTGTGTTCTGCAACTAGGGTTGCGCCGTGATCGCTGCGCTCCTTATAGAGGGCAGCAACATCGGCGGGCACGGCAAAGGTTGCATCTGGATCAACGCCGTAGGCGGCCTTTGTGAGCTTTACCTCATCAGGGCCGAGTGGCGCGCCGTGTGATTTCTGACTCCCGGCCTTATTTGGGGATCCGTAGCCGATGATCGTTCGCACGGCGATCAGGCTTGGTCGCTCATCGGCGATCGCCCAATCGATCGCACGATCAATGGCATCGACATCGTTTCCGTCTTCAACGCGCGCCGTGTGCCAACCGTAGGCATCGAAGCGTTTGAGCACATCTTCCGACCAGGCGGTGGACGTTGGGCCATCAAGCTGGATCAAGTTGTCATCCCAGAGATAGATCAACTTGCTCAACTTCAGATGTCCTGCGAGTGAAGCCGCCTCCGATGCGATCCCCTCTTGTAGATCACCGTCAGAGACGATTGCGAAGATTCGGTGGTCAATCACGGTATGGCCTGGGCGGTTGAACTCCTCGGCGAGGCGGCGCTCTGCGATCGCCATGCCGACGCCATTGGCGAAGCCCTGTCCGAGTGGACCAGTGGTGGCCTCCACGCCCGCCGTCAGGCCGAACTCTGGGTGGCCAGGGGTCAGTGAGCCCCACTGGCGGAACGCCTTGAGATCGTCGAGGGTGAGGCCATATCCGGCGAGATGGATCAGGGAGTAGAGCAGGGCGCTCGCGTGGCCATTGGAGAGGATGAATCGATCGCGATTGAACCAGTTCGGTGTCGTCGGGGCGTGACGCAGGTGACGGGACCAGATGGCGTGAGCCATCGGCGCACACCCCATGGGAGCTCCTGGATGTCCGCTGTTGGCCGCCTGCACCGTATCAATGGCAAGGGTGCGGATTGTGGTGACGGCTGACTGGTCGAGGCGCTGATCCATGGGTCTCTCCATCCATCAATCCAATAGGCAGGTGGGCCATCGGCGCGGAGTTGCTCACATGCGCCGTGGTGCTGCAGAGAGATTGTAGACTCCCTGCACGCGCGCCGTTGCAACCAAGTGGCAACAGAGCGCCACCCTTCAGAAGGAGGAGTCGTGTCCGAATCTGCCTCGCATGCCGCTGTTCACGCCAGCGACATTGGTCGCGTCTTTCAAGCGAAGGGCGGTCCAGTCACTGCGCTCGATAGCATCGACCTGCGCGTTGAGCCGGGCGAGCTCTTTGGCGTGCTTGGCCCAAATGGCGCAGGGAAGAGCACGCTGATCAAGATCTTGAGCACCCTCCTGCTCCCAACCTCGGGTGCCGCCTCAATCTTTGGCCTCGATGTGGTGACCGAGACGGCTCGGGTTCGTCGCATCATGAACCTTGTTGCTGGTGGCGACTTCTCTGGGTATGGCTTGTTGACCGTTCGTGAACAGTTGGCGATGTTTGCCCAGTTTTACGGGCTGCCCTACCGCGAGGGGATTGCCAAGGTTGATGCGCAACTCGCCTCGTTTGGGCTCGATGAGATCCGTGATCGAAAGATCAGCGCCCTCTCCACGGGGCAACGTCAAAAACTCAACTTTGCGCGATCGTTCCTTAATGATCCATGGATTCTCTTTCTAGATGAACCAACGATCGGTCTTGATGTTTCGGCCGCTCGTGATGTTCGCGATCGTGTGCGCGCCTTCCAGGCGGAGCAGCCCGGGCGAACAGTTCTATTGACCACGCACTACATGGCCGAGGCAGATGAGATGTGTGATCGAATCGCCATCGTGAATCATGGACGCATCCTTGCACAGGGGACGCCAACAGAACTGAAGCGCATGGTGCAGAAGGACACCCTCTTCATTGTGGGTATTGACGAGCTACCAGCCACGATCTCAATGGATTCGCTCCGTGCGCTTCCTGGTGTGCTATCGGTTGCAGAGCGCGACGACGTAACCGACGACGTTTCTGGCGTTGGCACACAGACCGTTCGCCTCGCGGTTGGTCTGAGGGAGGATGGGGCGCTCGGCGGCGTTATCAGTGCGCTCGCGGCCGGTGGCGCGCACCTGCGGGAGATCTCAAAGAGCGAGCCCACCCTTGAAGAGGTATTCGTTCAGCTGGTCGGACGAGGGATCAGTGAATCAGACATCGCGATTGATGGTGCATAGCGTGACGACACGAGATCCTGCGGAGCTCATCGGTCGCATTCACCGCGAGACCAATTGGGGCTTCGGTCGACGCACGCGCCACGCGCTCGCCTCAGTCATTGCCCGAGCGTATCCGCGCGTCATTGGCGCAGCACGTGAGCCGTCATGGCTGTTCTTTGACCTTGTCTTCCCGATCCTCGGTATGTGTTCGATCGTGTTCCTCCTTCGCTCACGCGGTGTTGATGAGGCGTGGATCGGCTCAACGATTTTGGCTACCGCGCTCCTCTCGTTCTGGATTTCGGTGGTTTGGATGATGGGTGCGCAGTTTCACTGGGAGCGTGATTCTGGGAATCTTCTCCTCTACATCACGGCGCCAGTCGGTCTCGGCTCGATCGCGCTCGGCATGGCGATCGGTGGCGCACTCGGCGTTGTCATTCGAGCGGTGATCATTACGCTCGCAGGGGTACTCCTCTTTGGGGCGAAGTACCAGGTTGCGGACCCCCTCCTGCTGATGCTCGTCATCGTCGCTGGGGTGGCTGCGATGTACTCCCTCGGCGTCTGCCTCTCCTCGGTCTTCCTGATCTCTGGCCGCGAGGCGGACCACCTCGGAAGCCTGCTGAACGAACCGATGCAGCTACTTGGCGGTGTCTACGCGCCGGTGCGCTCAATGGGCACCGTGGGGGTCGTCGCGCTTGGCATCCTCCCACTCGCCCCAGCGATTGATGCCCTCCGCCAGGTTGCTGTGCCGCAACTCGCAACAACAGGGATCCTGCCGGTCGGTATTGAGCTGGTCATTCTCGTCGTCATGACAATCATCTTCGGTGTGATCGGCCGCTCCCTTCTCTCCTACATTGAGCGCGTCGGCCGATCGGGCGGAAGGCTGTTGGCGCGTGCCGATTAACGTCGGTGCCCCGCCAGCCGTGCGCCCATTTGGTCCGTTGCGAGGCGCCGCCGCTGATGCGGCGCGCTCCCTCGTCGCGTCGGCGCGACTCGCGTGGGCGATCGAGGGGAATTGGGCCGAGCCGCTCTATCTCGCTGCATTCCTTATCGTGCGCCCTCTCGCATTTCTCGGACTCTTCCTTGCAGTGTTGAGCATCGGCGGGGCACTCAACGTTTCTACGATCGGCTTTGTTGTGATCGGTCAGGCAGTCTTTCAAATCGTCAGTGCAGCGCTGGAGGGACCGACACACGCACTGCTCGACGATCGTGAGCGATATCGCACGATCCGCTACATCTTTGCGACACCGTCGTCACTTCTCCCCGTCTCGGTTGGAAGGTCGCTCGTCAAGGCGATCATCGCTGGGTTTAGCGCGCTGATTGTGATCGGGGCTGGCGTGCTCCTTGGCGTGCCAATGCGTGCAGGTGGGCCCGATCTCGTTCTTCTACTGACGGTGCTCCCGCTCGGGCTCCTCTCCGTCGTCGGTCTCGGCATTGTGCTCGGTGGCGTTTGCGTGCAACTGCGCAACGATGCGTGGGCGTATCCGCAGGCGGTCTCATCAACCGTCTTCCTCCTGTGCGGCGCAATCTTTCCGCCAGAGGTGCTCCCTGGACCAGTGCAGAGCCTGGCATCAGTCCTACCGATCACCTGGTGGATTGAGGGCCTACGCCGAGCGCTCCTCGGAACGACCTCACCAGGTATCCTTGGCGCCATGCCGACGAGCGAGCTCATTCTGATCCTCGCTGCAGGTACCGCCGTGATCTGGCTCTTCTCACCGCGACTCTTCATTGCTGGCATTGATCGTGCTCGAGAGAAGGGGTATCTCGATCGGAATACCGCCTCGTGAGCCGCGCTCCACTGAGTGTTCGGGCCGTAGCTGAACTTGGCGTGCTTACCGCCATGGCGACGTGGGCGGTGAACTTCACCGTGGTGAAGGCGGCGGTGCTCGCTTGGCCGGTGCTGCCCTTCTCCGCGATTCGCATCACCGCAGCCGGGGTCCTGGTGCTCGGCTGGGCCGTGGTGCGCTCAGCGAATGTTCGAATGTCGCAACGAGACCTCCTTGCCGCCGCGCTCTTTGGGGTGATTGGCCAAGGCATCTACCAACTTCTCTGGGCTGGCGCGTTTGGCACGATCAACGCTGGGACAAGTGCTCTGCTGATCGCTGTGACACCGTTCCTCACCGCGATCCTCGCATCACTTTTGCGTATCGATCCCCTGAAGCCGGCAGTCGCCCTCGGTGGCATCGTTGCGTTTATGGGCGTGGTTGCCGTCGCGCTCGGTGAGGGAGCTGGAGCATTTGGCGGTGAAACTGCAGGAGTCGCCATGACGCTCGGCGCTGCGGTCTGCTGGGCCGTCTATCTGCTCGCCGGTGCGCGCGTTATCCCTCGCGTTGGCGCAATCGCATGGACGGCGTGGAGCATGATCTTCGGTGGCGGCGCACTTATTGTGATTGCGGCGGCTGCGGGCCAGTTTACGGACCTTGTGGCGCCACCGCCGGTCGCTATCTTCGGTCTCGTCTTTGCCACCCTTGGCTCGAGTAGCGTGGCAAACGTGTTGTATTTCACCGCCGTACCGATTGTGGGCGTCTCACGTGTCGCGAGCTTCCAACTCCTTGTCCCGTTCCTGGCCGTCATCGTCTCCGCCATCGTGCTCAATGAGGCCCCAGCGCCGATCCAGGCACTTGGCGGTGCGCTCATTCTCTTGGGGATCTGGGCGGGGCGCCAAACGACCCTCCCATTCGGTCGCCGCTTGCGATAGACTCCGTCAGGCTCGTTCGGGAAACCCCGAACGCCCCACCGTGATCAATGGAGGGAGAGCGACCAATGGCGACGAAATTCATCTTCGTCACCGGTGGCGTCACCTCTTCCCTCGGTAAAGGGATCACCGCCGCCTCCGTCGGCCTTCTCCTCAAATCACGTGGCCTGCGCATCTCCGTGATCAAACTGGATCCCTACTTGAACGTTGACCCAGGCACCATGTCGCCCTACCAGCACGGCGAGGTCTTCATCACCGATGACGGTGCCGAGACCGATCTCGACCTCGGGCACTACGAGCGATTCATCGACGTCAATCTCTCGCAAGCCTCTAATGTGACAACCGGGCGTATCTACTCGACCGTGATCGCACGTGAACGTCGCGGCGACTATCTCGGAGGAACCGTCCAGGTCATTCCACACGTCACCAACGAGATCAAAGAGCGCGTCTTACGACTCAGTGGTGATGATGTTGACGTGGTGATCGTTGAGGTTGGCGGCACGGTTGGCGACATTGAGTCACTGCCATTTATTGAGGCCATTCGACAACTCAAGAAAGATGTTGGCCGCGGTAATTCGCTCTACATTCATGTGACGCTTCTGCCAGAACTCGCAGCCACGGGCGAACTGAAGACGAAGCCCACTCAGCACTCTGTCAAGGAGTTGCGCGGTAGCGGTATCCAGCCAGACCTCATCATCCTTCGTGCCGATCACCCGGTCCCCGATGACGTTCGCGAAAAGATCGCCCTCTTCACCGACGTAGCGGTTGAGGCCGTTGTGCCCGCCACAACAGCGCGAACCATTTATGAGGTGCCACTGCAGTTTGAACAGTTTGGTCTCGGCGACCTTGTGGTGCGCGAGCTCGGACTCCCCGCGACAGCCCCCGATCTTTCGAGTTGGGAGCGACTGGCGGCAGCGATCATCACCGAGAAACCAGCGGTCGAAATTGCCATCGTTGGTAAATACACGGAACTCCCTGATGCGTATCTTTCGGTGACCGAGGCCTTGCGACACGCAGGGTGGGCACACGGTGTGGACGTACGCATCCGTTGGGTCAATGCGGAGCGGCTCGATGACGCTCCACCCGCTCTCCTCTCCGCCGAGCTTGCTGGGGTGCACGGCATTCTGGTCCCAGGCGGGTACGGCTACCGCGGCATTGAGGGGAAGATCCGCGCAGCACACATGGCGCGCACCGAGCGCATTCCCTACCTCGGCCTCTGCCTCGGCCTGCAGATCGCTGTGATTGATTTTGCACGCGAGGCCCTTGGCTCAAGCGACGCGAATTCGACCGAGTTCGACATGTTTACCAAGAACCCGGTGATTGACTTCACCCCCGATCAGCGTGGCGTAGAGGAGAAGGGTGGCACCCAGCGCTTGGGGCTCTATCCAGCAAAGTTGACGCCAGGGAGCCGCGCCGCGGCGGTCTATGGCGCGGAGGTTGTGTACGAACGTCATCGTCATCGATTTGAGGTCGCCAACCGGTTCAAGCCGCAACTAGAGGCGGCGGGGATGCGCTTCACTGGCGTTTCGCCCGATAGTCGACTTGTGGAGATCATTGAGCTCGCCGACCACCCCTGGTTCGTGGCCAGTCAGTTCCACCCCGAATTCACCAGTCGTCCACTCCGCCCAAACCCGCTTTTCGACGGATTCGTTGGGGCCGCCGTGGCCCTGCGCGACGGGCGACTCGCCTCGTACACACCACGAATGGTTGGGGTGCGCGATGATGAGGCGGCAAAGGCTGAGCGAAGTCGTGCCGTTGAGGCCGCCGCCACCAAGGCGGCGCAGCGCAACAACGCCGCCAACGCGTAACTCACTACCATTGGCATCAGTTACGTAAGGAGTAAGGGGGAGTCATGAAGTTCTTCTTGGATACCGCTGATATCGAAGAGATCAAAACCGGCATCAAGTGGGGCGTCGTGGATGGCGTCACCACAAATCCCTCGCTCTATGCAAAGGTTGGCGGTTCATACGAGGAGATCTTGAAGGAGATCTGCGGCCTGACCAAGGGGCCAGTCTCCGCTGAGGTGATCAGTGACGATGCTGACGGCATGGTCAAAGAGGGTCTCGCCTTCGCGAAGATCGCCCCGAACATCGTCGTCAAGGTTGCCCTCACTACTGCCGGCCTCGAGGCCATCAGTCGCCTCGCCGCCGAGGGGATCAAGACCAACTGCACCCTGATCTTCACCGCCAACCAGGGCCTCATGGCGGCCAAGGCGGGTGCGTCGCTGATCAGCCCATTTGTTGGCCGACTCGATGACATCAATGAAGACGGCATGATCGTGATTCGCGAGTTGGCTGACATCTTCGCGAACTACGAGGGGCTCGACCATTGCGAGATCCTCGCCGCATCAATTCGCCACCCTCGCCACGTGACGGAGTCCGCGCTTGCGGGCGCCCATGTTGCCACCATGCCACTCAAGGTGCTTGAGCAGATGACGAAGCACCCGCTGACTGATAAGGGGATCGCAATCTTCAAGTCTGACTGGGCAAAGGCCACGTCAGGAAAGTAGCCGCGGGCCCGATCCGACGGGCTCTTGACGAGTGACAGGGGCTGCCGTAGAGTTGTGACATCCCCCCCGAACTGCACAGCGAACGCGGCGCAGTTTCGCATACCGGGGTCACATCCCACCGCAGGTAGAGGAAGGTAATCAACTGATATGAACGACGGACGAAACCGCGGCCCACGACGACCACAGCGCCGCGGTGGACCGAACCCAAACTCCATGCGCATGCCACAAGGGGCGCTCCCAGCTGAGGTAGAGGTGCTCTCTGAAGCGGACCTCGCAGCCGAGGGCCTGGTGACCTATGCGGCACTCGCGAACATGACCGCGACCGAACTGATCGCGGCGGCAAAGAAGTTCGGCGTTGTGGTGACCCAGCAAGAAGAGCTGACAGCCATCATTCAAAAGATCCTCAAGGCGCAAGCCGAGGAGCAGGGACAAATTTGGGCGGAAGGCATCTTGGAGATCGTTGATGATGGCTATGCCTTTATTCGACGAAACGGACTGCTGCCAAGTGCTGATGACGTGTACGTTCCCTCACCAATGGTTCGTCGACTTGGACTGCGCCAGGGCGACACCGTGGGCGGCGTCATTCGGGCTCCACGCGAAGGCGAGAAGTTCTGGGGCATGCTTCGCGTCGAGATCGTCTCCGGCACCGACCCTGAGTCGGCGCGACGACGACCGCACTTCGGCGACCTCACCCCAATTCACCCGATTGAGCTGATCAACCTTGAGACCGTTCCATCAAACCTCTCACAACGATTGATCAACTTGGTTAATCCGCTCGGCAAGGGCCAGCGCGCTCTGATCGTTTCACCGCCAAAGGCCGGAAAAACAAGCTTGCTGAAGCAGATTGCGCAGGGGGTGACCGCGAATTATCCCGAGATTTCGCTCATGGTCTGCCTCATCGGTGAGCGACCAGAAGAGGTGACAGACATGCGCCGCTCCGTAAAGGGGGAAGTCATCTCATCAACCTTCGACGAGCCGACCGAGAACCACACGCATGTGGCTGAGATGGCCCTCGAGATCGCGAAGCGTCGCACCGAGGCCGGTGCCGACGTTGTCGTGTTGCTTGACTCCATCACGCGACTGGCACGCGCCTACAACTTGGCACTCCCGCCATCGGGGCGAACGCTCTCTGGCGGTATCGACCCAATCGCCCTCTACCCACCGAAGCGATTCTTCGGGGCGGCGCGAAAGCTCGAAGAGGGTGGCTCGCTGACGATCATCGGAACCTGCCTCGTCGATACCGGATCAAAAATGGACGATGTCATCTATGAAGAGTTCAAGGGGACGGGCAACTCTGAGCTCGTGCTTGATCGCAAGCTAGCGGAGAAGCGCATCTTCCCAGCGATCGATGTGCAGCGGTCTGGTACCCGTCGCGAGGAGCTACTTCTTGATGAAGGAACCCTAAAAATGGTCTGGACGATGCGTCGCATGCTCTCCGCCGTTGGCGCGAATGAGGGGATCGAGCTGCTCCTGAACCGCATCGCGAAGACAGAGTCGAATGCCCAGTTCCTCGCCTCACTCACCAAGGGGACCGAAGGGTCAAACCCCGCATAGATCCCGTTCGCGGCACAGCGTGTGCCGTAGCCGGCCCCTGAGCTGTGCGGTCGGGCGGTAGACTGGTGGGGAGATCGGAGGCTGGAATGCCAGATGTGAAACGCCAACCGACGCCCGCTCGTGGCTACAAGCACCGCAATGTGCGTGCGGGAAGCATCGGCTTCCGTTTCGCCGCGGCCATCCGCCGCCGCCTCCTTGCCTTCGGCTCGCTCCTCGAGCGCAGCGGCGAGCGTGCGATCCGACTCAGCCTCTTCCGTGCGGGAGAGTTCTTAAAGCACCCACTGCCGCGCCGCGTGCGCGTTCATCCGACCCTCGCGACACGCACCACGGGCCTTGTTGTGGCCACCATTGCGCACAAGGTCACCCCAGCGCTGGAGGAGCGCGGCGTGCTCCGCTCGCTCCGCCGCCGCCGCCGCTCGATTGACTCGGGGTTGCGGCAACTTGGACGCGAGCCTGAGCGTGCGATGCCGGCGGTCATCGCCGGCCTCCTTGGGGTAGCGATCATCGCGAGTCTCCTCCCCGGCCCCACCGTGGATGCTCGCTCCCAGGCGCTCAACGACGGTGGCCTCGGGGTAGGGGCAAGCTTGGTGGACGAAGCGGTGTTTGCCACCGAGTGGGGAGGCACGGAAAACCCCGATCGATTGGCATCTGATGGTGCTGCAGCATCAGATGCCGTTACAGATGGCGTCCTCATTGGTGATATATCAACCGAGAGCACGTTCTCGATGCGCGCAACGGAGGTTGTCACGAAGGTGACGCAATCAACTGTTGCGACTACGGCAACAGATGGTCCGATCTTCCTTGACGACGGCACGCTTGAACTTCCAGCGGCAATCGACATCGTCGTGGCCGACGGCCGCGACCATGTATCAATTCACGTTGTCTCGCGCGGTGAAACACTTGCCGCGATCGCGCGTCAATACAAGATTTCTACGATGGAGTTGATTTGGTCAAATGGTTTGCAGTCGGCTGACAATCCGCCCGCTGGAAAGCGACTTCGCATCCCCGATACACGAGGCATCGTGGTGACCGTTCGTGAACATGAGACCCTGAAATCTATTGCCTCTAAATATCGGGTAACACCGTCAACGATTCGTTCGTACAACAAGTTGAAGACTGCCGATTTGGTGCTAGGCATGGTCCTGGTTCTGCCAGGCGGGCGTGGTGCTGCGCTACCAACATTTACTCGGAATGACGGACTGATCGGCTACTCGGGGCCAGTGCCAGCTGTGTATAGCGGCGTTAAGTTCCGATACCCAGTGCCTGGCGGCTACTACATTCGTGGATTCACACGCTCCCACCTTGGTATGGACATCGGCAGCGGCTACGGTTCATCTGTCGTGGCTGCAGGTGACGGCGTTGTCGTGTTTACCGGTTGGCGCAACAACTGCGGCGGCAACCAGATCATTGTTGCCCATGGGTCAAATCTCTATACCGGCTACTACCACCTCTCTGGCATTCTCGTGACCACTGGCCAGAAGGTCACTCGTGGCAGTCGCATTGGGCGGATCGGGCAGACCGGATGCGCCACCGGCCCACACCTGCACTTTGTCGTCTCTCGAGGGTTCCCGCTGGCGGGCAGCTCTACGCTGTATAACCCTGCCCGCTTCCTGCCGTAGCCCATGTTTCTTGACGTTGTAGAGATCCATTTAGCTGCTGGCCGTGGCGGTGACGGCGCATCGACGATGCGACGCGAGGCTCATGTGCCGCGCGGCGGTCCCGACGGTGGCGACGGGGGGCGAGGCGGCAGTATCTATGTACAGGTCGATACCGGACAGACGACACTGCGTGACTTTGAGGTGAAACGACGCTACGTGGCCGGAGATGCGGGTGGCGGAGGGCACAAGACCTCACATGGCAAGGCGGGCCGCGACCTCGTGATCGGGGTGCCGCCAGGCACGGCAATCTTTGATGCCAAGAGCGGTGACCTTATTGCTGACCTGGTCTCGCGAGAGCAACATGTGCTCCTCGTCCGAGGCGGCCGCGGTGGACTTGGTAACGCGCACTTCACTACGCCAACGCATCAGGCGCCGCGCCATGCTCAGAAGGGGGAGCCCGGTGAGACGCGTGATGTGCGCTTTGAGTTGCGACTGATCGCCGACGTGGGACTTGTTGGCCTGCCAAACGCCGGAAAGTCGACCTTGCTTGCAGCGCTGACGGCGGCGCAACCGAAGATCGGTGATTACGCGTTTACGACCCTGGAACCGAACCTTGGCGTGCTTGAACTCGGTATTGATGACGGCCGACGGCCGACCATCGCTGATCTCCCTGGGCTGATCGAAGGTGCATCCATCGGCGCGGGCCTCGGCTTCGCCTTCTTACGGCACGCCTCTCGAACGCGGGTACTCGTGCATGTGGTCGACGCATCAGCTCCAGATCCCGTACGCGACGCGGCAATCATCCG
>RGCW01000024.1 GCA_009919005.1 Candidatus Aquidulcis sp.
CATCGACCTGACGATGCTGATCACGATCCTGAACTTCGCCTTCACCGACTTCGCCACCTCGAAGAAGTTCGAGGTCACCTACAACGGCGTGCGCTACTCCGATAGCGAGGCGATGTTCGCCTGCCTGCACAAGGCGATCCTGGCGGGCCAGCCGATCCTGACGGGTCAATGGGCGGCCGAAGTGACACGCCGCGATCTCGAGGAGCTGTTCCGCGGCGACATCGAGATGCCGATGCTTGATGAGCGCGTGACGGCACTGAATACGGTGGGGGCGACTCTCGCCGAGCGCTACGACGGCAAGTGGCACCGCTGGGTTGCATCGTGTGCGCCGGCGCTCTACGCCGGTGGCGACGGCCTTCTTGAACGACTCGTCACCGAGTTTCCACGCTTTAATGATGTGAGCGACTGGAAGGGGCATGCAATCCAGTTGCAGAAGCTCTCGCAGCTCGGCTTGTGGGGGTTGCACCGCTCTCTTGCCCCGCTGGGCCGCACCGTATTAAAGGATCCAGAGATGTGCACCGCATTTGCCGACTACATCGTGCCCGTTGCCCTGCGCACGATGGGTATCTTTGAGTACGAGGCATCACTAGAGAGGCGCATCATGGACGGCGAGCTCATCCCGCGCGATTCACTAGAAGAGATTGAGATTCGGGCACACACCATTTATGCAACTGCACTCCTGACCGACGAGGTAAACGCGAGACGACCCGCCGACAAGCAGTTGCTGATTCCTGAAGTTGATTACCGGCTCTGGAAGACGTATCACGCAACGCACTATCCGCATCACCTGACGCGCACGATCATGTACTAACCGTGACACGATCGCGCGCCGTTCGGCGCACTCGATCGCTTCCGTTCGCTGACGTGCTCGTTCAGCCTGGAGCCGTCACCACGACGCTCGGCGGGCTGATCGCTCGGTCACCGATCTCAATGGTGCCGATCGGTTTGATTGCCATCGGAAGTGGACCGCTCGGCTCGTACGCCGTTGGCGGTGCAGCTGCGGGGGCGTTCTCAATTGCCAATGCCGTGGGCTCAACCCTCATTGGGCGCGCCGCGGATGAGCAGGGGCATCGAAAGACGCTGCTGCGATCGGCAATGGCGATGCTCGCGGCGGCTGGCGTCATCACCTGGGTAGCACTCGTCGCGCAAGAGGCGGTGCTGTTGATTGTGGCATCAGCGCTCTTTGGAGCTGCGACACCGAACATTGGGTCGATCATTCGCGCGCGTTGGACGCACGTGCTCTCGGCGGCATCGCTGCGGCTTCGCGCGCTTGCGCTTGAGGCGGTCAACGATGAGGCGAACTTTCTGATCGGCCCGCCGATTGCGTCGCTCTTGATTGTTCAGGGACTAACGTGGGGACCAATCGCGGTTGCTGCGCTGCTCTTCTTTATCGGCGCACTTGCAGTGGCTTCGCAGCGACGCTGGGAGCCGAAGGTTCATCCCCCCGACGAAGCCGGCATGGCTGGAGCGATCCGTGAAAACGCGCTCTTGATTGTGAGTGCGGCTGCGATCGGCTCAATCCTAGGCGCGAGCCAAGTTCTTCTCCTTGGATACTGCAACAGCATCGGCGCAGCGGATGGCATTGCGCTGGCACTCGGCTTGAACTCTGGTGCGAGCCTGGTGGGGGCGATTCTGGTTGGCTCAAAGAGTGATTGGCGCTGGGGCGCTGAACGACGCTTCGCCGTTGCGGCGATCCTCTTTGCGCTGCTGACGATACCCACAGCGCTGGTCAGCGGCTTCCTGCCCTACCTGATCGCGACGACTGCTGCGGGATTCGGCATCGCACCGATGTTCATCCAATCGAACGCCGTCATCGCTGAGCGCGCGGGCGGCTCAGCTCGCAGCGCGGCATTCGCGCTGATCGGAGGTGGCGTGATCTTTGGGATCTCGGCCGGTTCAGCGATCGGTGGGGTTGCGATCGATGCGGTCGGTGCCTCTGATGCGCGTCTGATCCTGATCCCGCTCGCGCTCGTGATGGTGCTCCCGATCCTCGTGGGGGCTCAGCGCGCGGAGAGACGCCCGACCCGCTCCGCGAAGCGCTGAAGGAAGGCCTCACCGTCGCCAGTGATGGCGACGCGGCTATTCGCCGGAGTGTTGGTGCGACCCCGTACGTCGACGAGAAGGTCACCCTGGGTGATCCCCTCGCGCGTCTCAACGGCGCTCGGCGCGGAGACGATCGTGGCAAGGGTCGGGTCAAGGGCGACGGCAACGGTGAAGGCGTCGTGGATGTGCGACCCCTCAATCTTGTCGTACTGCAAGTGGAACTCGTCGTAGAAGCGGAGGGCCTCATCAATGAGGCGCAGGACCGGGCTAAGGGATGTGTCGCCACGCCCCGCACCCGCGCGACGTAGTGACGAGCGGTTTGGCGAGTGGCGTACGTGCACCAGCAATCACATCAATGTGTGATGCGCCGGCAACGTCAAGAACTCCACGTGTATTGCGCACGACCGCCTCAAGGCTCGCGTTCCCTGGTGCACACGTTGCAACGAGTAGTTCAGCGTCTGGTGATGCGACGGCATAGAGCAAGGCCATGGCATCATCGATACCCGTATCAACGTCAAGGATGAGCTTGCGCGATGGCATGCGCGAACGCGCTACTTGATGCGTCCAGCGGCGCGATCCGCTGCGATGAGCTTTCGCAAGCCCGCAATTGATGTGTCGATCACACGGTCAATTGAAGAGTTGTCAATCTCTTCTTGTGTCATGGGGCGCTGGTCCGGATTGCCGAGGATCAACATTGCGCCACCAGCGCGCACGCGGAGCGTCGACGCGACGATGAAGAGGGTTGCCGCCTCCATCTCAGAGCAGATCGCTCCACCAGCCATCCACGCCTTCCAGCGACGCTGCAAATCTTCGGCGATCGGCATGCGCTCTGGGGCGTGTTGGCCGTAGAACGAATCCTTAGATTGCGCGATGCCGACGTACCACGGGTAGCCGCTCTCTTTGGCCGCCTCCCGTAGTGCAAGAGTGACATCAAGGTCTGCGACGGAAGGGAACTCCAGCGGAAGGTAGTGACGACTGGTCCCCTCATCGCGAATCGCGCCGCTGATCACTCCGACTGAACCGGGTTTGATGTGATGCTGCATGGAGCCAGATGTACCGACGCGAATGAGCGTATCGACGCCAAGGTCGACCAGCTCCTCCACGGCGATCGCCGTGGATGGGCAACCGATGCCGGTTGAGGTGCAGGCCACGGGGACGCCATCGAGTTCTCCCGTCCAGGTGGTGTATTCGCGGCGGCGCATCAGGAACTTCGGATTGTCAAAGCGGCTGGCAATCACCTCGACACGATCAGGATCACCAGGCAACAGCACGTAGCGGCCGACCTCGCCCTGCTTGATGCCGATGTGGTGCTTTCGGCCGTCGTCTTCACGTGCTGCCATCAGTTCGTCCCTCCCGCTAGATACGGTGCAGCAAGTGCTGCCGCCTCGTCCCGTGACAGATAGCTACTCTGGGTTCCCGGTTTCTGCACGCTCTGAGAGGCGCAGGCTACGGCAAGTTCAGCTGCCCGAACAGGGGTGAGTCCACTGGCAAGCGCGAACGAGAATGCGCCGAGGAACGAGTCGCCAGCCCCAGTGGTGTCAACCACCGTCACTTTCGGCGCGCTGACGCGATAGAGCGGCTTTCCACGCTCGGCAATCGCCGCTCCGTGGCCACCGAGTGTGACCAGCAGATTGACGCCACTCTTCGCCGCTGCGGCCAGGATGCGCTCATCGGCTCCATCGCCAATGGCTGAACCGCCAAACAGTGTGGTGAACTCCATCTCATTCGGCGCAAGCCAATCAGAGACGGCGAGCAGGTCAGGGTTGATTTCAGCGGCGGGGGCCGGGTTCAGCAGGGTGGTGATCCCCAACGCTCGCGCGGCACGAAAGGCGGCCAGCGTCGTGGTTTGAGGGATCTCGAACTGTCCAACGACGATGGTCGGCTTGAATTCCCGTACCGCCGCCTCGGCGACGGCAGGGTCGGTGTCGTTGTTGGCGCCAGGGACGATGATGATTCGATTGATGCCGTTCGCATCTACCCAGATCGGAGCGACACCACTGGAACCCTTAACGGTGCGCATCCAGCGCGTGTCGATCCCCTCTTTCACAAAGTTCGCAAGGTGCGACTCACCGTAGGCGTCATCGCCGACGGCGTTGACCATGGCAACCGGAGCTCCGAACCGTGCCGCCTGCACTGCCTGATTGGCACCCTTGCCACCGAAGCCCATCTGGAAACGATCGCCGACCAACGTCTCGCCCGCATTGGGGATGACCTTGGCGTACGAGATGAGGTCCATCATGGTGCTGCCCACGACGAGAATTCGTGCTTCGCTCACGTTTGTGGCATCTCCTGTATGTCGGGCGGCGATGCCCAGTCAACTCGCCGATCAGCGAGAAGAGGATGATGCCCCGAATTGTCGCCGAGCGCACGTGGCGCACCGCGTGGCGCACCGCGTGGACCCACCACCCTGTAACTAGCGAAGGCGGATCTTTTGCCGCGGGATCGTCGTCCCTTCAGGCGTTCGGCGGCGGTTCTCAAACCAGACCACGATGCCGTACAGCTTGCAGGCCACGCAGATGCCAGTGATCGCGAGGAACGACTGGAGGGTTGCCACAATCACGACGAGGCCCACCGCGATCGAGTCCGCCGAGAAGGCTGTGTGTGCGATCACCCCGAAGAAGATCATCGTTCCGCCAATCACCTGTGCAAGGCGTAAGCCAGGTACGGGCTGTAGGTCAGTTGGTTTTGGCGCAGGAATTACGCCACGCTCACGCAAGATGCGGAACGGGAGCGCGAGGAGGCTGACGCGCAGACTAGTTGCAGCGCTCACCAGCATTGCGGTGGAGATCGCCATGATCATTCCAACGCCAATCAACTGCGTTGTTGGCTCAAGATAGAGATAGGTCGCTACTAGGAGAAGCAAGACACTCAGTGTTGCGCCGGAACGAAATCCCCGCGAGTCGGTCATCTGTGACATTTTTGATACCTCAGGCTACTGATTGGCGGCGCGTGATGCGCCGATGGGGCCTGATCGACCGGAGCGGGTGGTTAGCGCGCGATTGGTCGCAGGCGGATACAGCGCGAGCGTCGACAGATCGACGGCTCGCCCGCTACTCGTGCAATCAGTGCTGATGCGCTCATGTAGATGATGCTAACTGCACCGGAGAACTTTTACTTACTGCGTAAACTTGCAATAGCCTTCTGTGTGGTCTCAAGGCCGAGCAGTGCACAGTGCACGCGAGCGGGTCCGACTTCAACGCCAAGCAGCTCCATCACGAAGGGGCTGCCGAGCGAAAGCACCTCGTCAAGGCTCTTGCCCCGCAACTCGTCGGTGATCAGTGAGGTGCCTGCCTGCGAGATGGCGCAGCCCTTCCCGAGGAACGCTACGTCGGTGATGACGCCCGCATCGCTCACCTGTAGTTGCAGGTTGATGACATCACCGCAGTTCGGGTTTCGCCCCTCGAGGCTGATGCTCGGTGCCGCGAGTGTGCCCTGGTTGTGCGGGCGACGATGATGCTCAAGGATCTGCTCGCGATAGAGATCGTCCATACCACCCATGACTTATCCCTCAAATACCGTGCGGGCGTCACGGAGTCCCGCGAAGAGTGCGTCGAGGTCCTCGTGCGTGGTGTAGGGGGCCACGCTCACCCGCGCTGAGGAGCCAACCTCGAGTTGTTCGTGCAGCGGTTGGGCGCAGTGGAAGCCTGCCCGGATCGCCACGCCGCGGCGGTCAAGGATCTCCGCGAGATCGTGGGCATGGATGAGCTCGCTCGCGAAGGCCACGAGGCCAGCACGCTGGCGAGCATCACGTGGCCCCAGGATTCGCGCATCGGGGAGCACCTCGGGGAGCTCTCGAAGGATTCGCTCAATCATGCGGGTCTCGTGGGCATGGATCTGCTCGCGACCAAACTCATCGAGAAGATCGCAGGCCGCGGCGAGAGCGATCGCCCCAGAGGCGTCAGGGGTGCCGGCCTCAAAGCGTTGGGTCCCGGTAGTGAATTCGGCATCGCGCAGGCGGACGCTATGGATCATGTCGCCACCCGTTTCGATCGGCGCCATCTCGGCGAGTAGCTCGGCGCGAGCCCAAAGGCCGCCGCCGGCATAGAGGCCGCCCATCTTATGCGCGCTAAAGGCGTAGAAGTCGGCACCCGTGTGGGGGATCGAGACGGGCATGTTCGCCACCGCCTGACAACCGTCAACGCAGAGCAGGGCGCCAACCTGATGCGCCGCCTTCGCAATCTCGGCGAGCGGTGCGATCGACCCGAGCACGTTGGAGACGTGCCCGACGGCGATCATCTTTGGCTTGAGCTTTATGAGGGAGTCGAGGCGATCCCACAGAATTTCCCCTGTCACATCGTCAACGGGGATGAACTCGAGGTCGGCATCCATCTCTCGTGTGATCTGCTGCCATGGAATGAGGTTGGCGTGATGTTCGGCCTCCGTCACGAGTACCACATCGCCGCGTCGCAGATTCGCCTTCCCCCACGACCGAGCGACAAGATTGAGTGCCTCTGTCGCGCTTCCCAGCATCACCAGCTCTGTCGCAGGAACATTGAAAAACTGAGCGATTCGTGCGCGAGCTCCCTCGTACCCATCGGTTGCCATCTGCGCGAGCGTATAGGCGCCGCGGTGTGGGTTTGCGTTCGCAGTGAAGAGATACTTCGTCACCGCGTCAACAACACGCTGTGGCCGCTGTGCTGTTGCAGCACTGTCAAGATAGTGAAGTGGGCGACCGCCGGGTCGCGTTGCGAGGATCGGATACGCGGCGCGAACCTTTACTGGGTCAAGGGTTCCGTCCGCGTTGTGCCAGGTAGTCACGGGTGTTTCTGCCAAGCGAACTGTCACGCCGACGTCGTTGGCGCAGCGGTTGGAGTCGCCGCCTCCGCCGCCGTTGCACTAATGCCATGTTCAGCAAGGATCGGTGCGTACCCTTCGCGCTCAAGTCGATGCGCAAGATCGGGACCACCCGATGCAACTATTTGACCGCGTGCAAGCACATGCACAAAGCCCGGCTTGAGGTAATCGAGCAGTCGCTGATAGTGCGTGATCACCAGCACCCCGAGCTCGGGCGAGAGCATGGTGTTCACCCCTTCGGCAACGATTCGCAACGCGTCAATGTCGAGTCCGGAGTCGGTCTCATCTAAGATCGCCATCTCTGGTTTTAGCAGCGCCATCTGCAACATTTCGAGACGCTTCTTCTCGCCGCCAGAGAATCCATCATTCACATAGCGCGTCATGAACGCCTCGTCCATCTTCAGTTGCGTGAGCTTCTCTTTGACGAGTTTTCGGAACTCGCCCATCGTCATGCCGCCCTTCACTGGGTCCGAAGGATCAAATTCTGGATCACGAACCAAGCCGGAGCGACGTGCGTTCATGGCGGTGCGCAAGAAGCTCGCAACGGAGAGGCCAGGGATTGAGGTTGGATACTGGAAGGCCAAGAAGAGGCCGAGGCGTGCGCGCTGGTCTGCGCTGTATTCGAGAAGGTTTTCTCCTTTCCACAACACGCTCCCTGAAACGATCTCGTAGCTCGGGTGCCCCATGAGCGCATAGCTCAGCGTCGTTTTCCCTGAGCCGTTCGGTCCCATGATCGCGTGCACCTCACCCGGCTTCACCGTGAGCGAGATCCCCTGCAGGATGTGCTTACTAGGATCGCTCGCGGGCGCGACGACGAGGTCCTTGATGACCAGATGTGCCTTCTCACTCATGTGTGGCTCCTCTCTCAGTGTCTCGACGACATCGTGATGGCGATTGGCGCGTTCGGTGACGCAAGATCGGCAAGGGTGAAGGAGTCGAGGGCCTCAGTGACGGCGTCACGCACTCTTGTCCACAGGTGGGCGACCGTGCAGGAGCCCGCACGATTACATGGGCTCCCCTCTTCCGCTAGGCAGGCCATGGGGACGATCGGGCCCTCGAGCGCCCGAAGAACCGCACCCATGCGAACCTCGTTCGCCGGTCGGGCGAGGCGGTAGCCGCCGTGTGCGCCGCGTTGGCTGTCGATGATCCCAGCGTCGCGCAGCCCGCCAATGATCTGCTCCAGGTAGGCCCGCGGCAAGTCCTCTTGATCTGCGATGTCGCTGAGTGAGACGGGCTCGCCGTGATCCATGCGCGCCAGGGCGACCATAAAGCGCACCCCGTATTCGCCGCGCGTGCTGAACGCAACCGCACCGCTACCGTGCAAACCGCGGGTCACTGGTTCGTGGTGACTGCTCACCGCTCCTCCTCGTGAGGTATTTCCGACAGGATTTGTCGGAGTTCAGATTACCCTATCCCTATGAGCCAAAGCCACGAACGAATACTGCGCCTCGCAAACGCCCTTCCAACAGGCTTCAGCGTGCACCCCTGCAGCGCCGCACGTGACGTGGCCGAACTCACGGAACTGACAAATGAGAACTACCGGCGCATCGGATACCCGCTCATGTATAGCGAAGGGGACATGCTTGAAGACCTCACCGCGTCGGGCATTGACCCCCAGAGCGACGCGGTTGTCGTCCTGGCGCCGACCGGTGCAATCGCCGGTTGGGCGTGGGCGGTCGGCGCAACCGATGCCGAAAAGCCTCGCGCCTATCTCTTTGGCGGCGTGCATCCGCTCTTTCAGGGGAACGGGTTGGGCCGTCATCTGCTCGCTTGGTCGCGGGACCGCGCCGAGGAGCTCCTTGCGCCGTTCCCTGGTTCCACGATTCAGGCGCAGTGCGTTGAGCCCGACGAGCGTGCGCAGCGACTGTATGTTGCTGCTGGCATGCGCCCGATCCGCTACTACTCCGAAATGCTGCTGCGCTTCGCCGACCGCCCAACGAGCAGCAAGCTAAGCGACGCACCGATCCCCGCTGGCTATCAGTCGTTAGCGATTGCCGACGTCGACCTTGAGGCGTTGCGGGTGCTAAAGAACCACTGTTTCGCCGATCACTGGGGATCCTCATCGATGACGCCGGTTGAGTGGCAGGAGTACCTCGCCGCGGAATCGGCGCGCCCTGCACTTGGTGAGGTGATCGCCGATGCGCAGGGAAATCTCGTCGCGTATCAACTGACTGGCGCGTTCCCGCAAGACAACGACACCGTTGGGCACGTGCTCTGGGTGAACAACCTCGGCGTGCATCGCGAGCATCGAAATCGTGGGCTGGCTCGACTGCTGCTTGAGCGTCACCTCATTAGAGCGCAGGCTGATGGTTATGAAGGGTCAATGTTGGGAGTTGATGCGGCGTCTCTTACTGGCGCAAACAAGCTTTATACGAGCGTCGGATACAAGCACCACTCGGGCGCCATTCGTTTCATCTTGGGTGACGCGGAGTTCTCCTAGCGGCTCGTTAGTCGCGAACCGGCGTCTGTGAGACAGATCTCGTCGCCGAGGCCTCGAGCTTCTCCGCCTGACGTGCAAGTAGCCAGAGCAGATCGGCGAGGCGATTCAGGTACGCAAGCAGATGCTCACCAGGAAGAAGGCCTTCGCGACCGAGGGTGACACACCAGCGCTCAGCGCGACGGATGATCGTGCGCGCAAGTTCAATGGCTGATGAGGCCTTGCTTGACCCAGGAATCACAAAGTCTTTCGGGAATTCAATCACCGCCTCGGTAGCGGCAAGAAGCGTGTTGATGCGCGCCAACATCTTTGGTGAAACCTTGGTGCGCCCCTCTTCAAGACGGTTCCATGCGTCGGGGTTTGTGGCGAGTTCGGCGCCCACGACGAAAAGGTCGCGCTGAATCGAGAGAATCGTTTCGTCAAGCGCGGCGATACCTTCACCGGTCAGGCCGATCAGTTCGGCGCGGGCCATGCCGAGCGCAGCGGTGGCTTCGTCAATAGTGCCGTACGCCTCGGTGCGCACATCGTCTTTTGAGATACGATCGCCGCCGAAGAGGAGCCCCGTGGTGCCCGCGTCACCCTTACCGGTCGCAACCTTGCTTGGTGGAAGTTTTAGATCGTCGCTCACCAGGCGAGACCGGCATCTTTCGGATCCCAGCGCTCGGCAAGGAGCGTCACCTTCACCGGATGCTCAAGCACCGATTCGGCCGCCTCTTTCACCTGCGCAAGCATCGAGCCTGCGTATGGGCAGAAGGGCGTGGTGAGGATCATCTTCACCTCTGATTCAGTCTCGCCAACCAGCACTTGCCGAATGAGTGCGAGCTCCACAACGTTCATGCCGATCTCAGGATCAACGACAGAGCGCAGGGCGTCGAGGATGGCGAGTTCCGTGGCGCGCTTCTGCGCATCAAACGAGGTGACTTCGGCGAGTGTCTCCTCCGTCATGCCAACGCCAGTTCAGCCGGCGTTAGCCCTGGACCTTTAAGTACGCCACTCGCGTCAAAGAATTCGGCGTAGTGTTCACGATTGGCGGCGGCAAACTCATACGCACGGGCGATCCCAACAATGCGAAGTTCTGGCATCTCTTTGAGCAGTCGGGCGCAGTCGTATCCGTCGGCGCGCAACTCAAGCAGTCGACGCACGGTAAGGCGCGTTCCGTAGAGGAACGGTTCGCCGTTCATCACCAGCGGATCGGTGTGCACCCACTTGATGGTCACGGTTAGGCTCCCTTGTAGATGGCTTTAAGGATGCGGTTGCGCTTGCGCGTGTCACCGCCGAGGCGGCGGTGCCACTTCAACACGGCGATCCCTTCGAGTAGGGCGCGGTCGGCGAGCTCGGCGGCCTCACCTGAAAGTACGGTCGCGACAGCGATGCGCAGCCCCTCGTAGAGGTCGGTGACGTCATCCATTGAGACCCGGCGGCGGCGCCAGGTTGGCGTGGCGTGCTCGGTAAATGTCTTAAGGGGGTTGATACTCCCCGAGGCCACACTCACGGCAAGTTTCTCGAGCACGACCTGCCCGTCACGCATGAGGTGACGCAACCCGATCTCACCAACGCGGTCACGAAGCTCTGGATTTCGCTCCACGGCGGCCACGATCGCACGTCCGGAGATCTGCTCCCACTCGGCGGTGAGGGGCGCTACGGCGTTCGGAAACCCTGCGGTGAGATCGAGGGGACGGGCGCCGTGCAGTGGGTGACTCATAGCGGTAAGCGTACCATCGCGCCCCGCAAGGGAGCCCGTTACCAGAGGTCGTCGCCCTCGCCCTTCACCGGCGTTCGCGTGCGATTCAAGGCGTGATCTTCATGCTCTTCGGCCGCCTTTCGCGCGGCATCGATCGCTGCTTGCAGCGCCCCCGCGCCACCGACCAGGCCATGTGGCGCCTCGAAGAGGTGGTCGGGAAGCCCCGCCTTCTCGTCGCGGGCACGCCCCTTCGTTTCGCCAAGGAAGGGCATGCCGAGTCGCTCCACCGCGTCGAGCGAGGCGCGCAAGACGGCTCCCTTTGCTGCAACCACGGCGCGCACCTCGTCGGCCTCCTCCTGCTCGCTGATCTGACGACCGCGGAGCGGCTGAGCGATACGCCCCACGTCGAGCCAGGCCTGGTGGTAACGATCCATTTGGCCCCACGCCGACGACAAGAGCGCATCGCTGGCGGCAAGCCAGGTGTTGAGTGCCGCGCGGGATGGAGCGTGGGCAATGCGCTCCCCCTCATCGATCAGATCTTGCGTCTGTCGAACGAGATCCTCACGCTTCATGCGCGTCTATCGATCGCCAGCGGCGCGGTCGTTTTTGGCGAAGGCGCTCAACTCGGCGCGACAGGCCTCATGCGCCTTGGCCACTTGACGCTCAAGCCACCCGGTCATCCGTGGCGAATCCTCTAACGTCACAACAGCCCCGTAATCACCCTCCTCCACAATGAAGCCGGTTGTGGTGCGGAAGTCGCTGAACCAGTTCGCCTGCAGTTGCAGCAGCTCATCGGCCACCACGCGGCGCTCAAAGAGCCAATCCAGATGTGCAGCGTTGAGCGCATCGGCGATGTCAGCGAGACGTTCGCGCACACCGCGGCTCCGACCCAACATGAGCGTCGCTACGCGAACTGCGGTGAACGGCGAGCGCGCCTCGGCAATCACCGGTGGCCACGGCAGCGGAAGCGTCGCGTTATCGGGCGTAGTCATAGCCCGAAGTATCGCATCGCGAGAAGCGTCAAGAGTTAGAGCAGCTCTCCGTGCGCAGCGGCACTCGGCTCGCCCTCTTTGGGACGCGGTTCTGTGCCCGGGGGGAGCACGTCCAGCGGCTCGCGCGCTGTCCCCTCAACGGCGCCGCCGATACCGAGTGGCTGCCATTTCGTCGGGTCCTGCAGGCGATGCGCCTCAGTGTTTCCCCGAGAGTGGATCTCGGCGTGACCCTTCGGTTCGATCCACATCTCGTGGCCGGCGAGTAGACCGAAGACGCCCTCTTGCCCCGGCTCGGGTCGCGCGGCACGACAGTCCGCACACTTTGACGCGTCGTGTCGGGTGTAGTGCTCGGGCTCTTCGTAGGTGCTGATGTATCCCTCGTAGTTGCGCAGTACCACCTTGTGGTCGCTATACGAGATCAGGTAGTTCGGCATCACCGGAATCTTGCCGCCACCACCAGGTGAATCAATGACGTACGTTGGCACCGCGTAGCCACTGGTGTGCCCACGCAGGCCCTCGATGATTTCTAGGCCCTTGCCTACGGGTGTACGGAAGTGACCCGAACCTTCGACCAGGTCACACTGATAGATGTAGTACGGGCGGATGCGATTCTCAACAAGCTTGTGCACCAGCTTGCGCATGATGTGCACGCAGTCGTTGACACCAGCAAGCAGCACCGACTGATTGCCAACGGGGATGCCGGCGCGTGTGAGCTTGTCGACGGCGCGCGACACCTCGGGCGTGATCTCCTGCGCATGGTTGAAGTGCAGGTTCATCCAGAGCGGGTGGTACTTGGCGAGCATCTCGCAGAGCTCGTCGTCGATGCGCTGCGGCATAAAGACCGGCACGCGTGAACCGATGCGAATGATTTCAATGTGTGGGATCTCGCGCAGGCCGCGCAGGATCTTCTCAAAGAGCTTCGGCGCAAGGGTGAGCCCGTCGCCACCGCTAATCAGTACGTCGCGCACCTGCGGAGTTCGACGCAGGTAGTCGAGCTGTGCCTCGTGATCCTTGCTGTTGAAGTTCTGCGTCGGATCACCAACGATGCGGCTGCGTGTGCAGTAGCGGCAGTATGAGGCGCACTGCGTGGTCACGAGCATCAGCACACGATCGGGGTAGCGGTGCACCAGGCCCGGTACTGGGGAGTGGCGATCCTCGCCGAGCGAGTCTTCCATCATCGCCGTGAACGCCTGCTGCTCAGAGCCGACCGGGATCACCTGACGTCGGATCGGGTCGTTCGGATCTTTCGGATCGATCAGGCTGATGAAGTACGGGGTGATGTCGACGCGAAACTTCCCCTCGGCGGAGAGCCCTTCGCGCTCGTCGGCAGTAAGTTCGAGGATCTCGCCGATCTCTTCGAGCGAATTGACGCGGTTGCTGAGCTGCCAGCGCCAGTCGTCCCACTGCTCGTTCGGCACGTCGGCCCATTTCGGCGCACGACGGCTACGGAGCGGCAGGCCATCAGGGCCGAGCGCCTTAGCCGGATCACGTGGGTTCACCCAGGTGGCATCGGCGGCCGCGGCCACCGCCGCGTTGCTCTTCAAGATCTCCGTTGCGTCCATGCCGTGCCTCCTACTCCCAGGCGGGTGCCCCGTGCGGGGCTGGATAGAGAGTATGCACGCTGAATAGCGGTCTGGGTAGCCCTCGTGCGTTTAGCCATCTCATCTCAAGCTCTCTGGTGCAGGACTGCGCTAGGGCGCGCCCCTTAGCCGTTCGGTTCGACGCTGCAACTGGGTGATCGCCAGCAGCATCACCGCAATGAAGGCGAGGAGGGCCAGATACTCGCCGAGACTCTGAGGTGGCGTAATCAGCCCTGTGTCAATGCTGCCCCCAAGCAGCAGCGCGCAGGTGATGGTGGCAGCCGCGCCGACTGCGATAACCCAACGCCAGAAGTAAAGCCGGCGAAGGAGGGTCACGCCCTCATTGCCCGGATCAAGGAGGGTTATCAGCGCCCCGTGGCTTCCTGCAACCACCACAAAACCGAGAAGCCCATCAGCGATCACGCGAGCCGTAGCCGTGGTGTCACTCTCTACAACGTAGATCGCATCAAGGACGAACCACGAAACTAGTGAGAGTGCAAGCGCCCCGAGCACCGCGTACCACACTCCCTTAGCTGTGAGGTTCTGCGGCAACGACGACTTAAACGTGCGAACCATGAAGAGCCCAACAATGATGCCGGGCACGATGCCAAGCAGGTGCACACCAACGAGTGCCATAAGTGCTAGTAGCAGGCTCGGCCACTCTGCGCGTAGGTCACCACGATCCCGATTCAATCGCAGGTGCGCGTACATACTTGGTAGCGCGTACCAGAACGAGAGTGCTGCTACACCCATTGCTCCGAGGACGGCACCGAGAGCGATCTGCGAGAGCCCCGGTAACTGTTCCAGAGGCGCATTTAATTGCACGATCACTTGCCCCGCAATAAGGAAGAGGATGACGTCAGGGCGAACCCCCGCAATGCGAACCGCTGCTTCATGCCGATTACCACCAACGAGTCCACTTCGCAGGGCAAGATAGGCACTCTTGACTCGCTCCTGAAGCAACTTGATTGGGTACTCAAGCATGATGCTCAGCAGCAAGAGGATCAGTGTTGCCACAACACCCGTTGAAAGTGTTCGTGGAGCAGCAAGCGCTGTCTGGGCAGAACCGATTCCCGCAGAGATCGCACTCGTTGAGACTCGCTCGTCAATGTAAATGGTGGTTTGTTCTGGATCGACCACGATCTGCACTCCGCCACGACCAGCGACTGGCGAGGAGATTGCAGTTGGGCTTCCCGTAGGCAGTGGCTCAGGTCGAGCATCACTTCCGTACGCCAGCAGTCGATTTTCACCATCAACTAGCAGCGCAATGACACGCTCTGATTCTGGTGGAAGGCCACTGCCAGCGGCGGTAGTCGCCTCCACAGAGATGCTGTGGTTGCCTGCAGCCACCTCAACGGTGAGCGGGGCAACGATCACGATTTCACCTGTTGCGCTCACCACAAATGAGGCGATCAGAATTGGGTCACTACGCATCACTACACGAACAAAGCTGTTTGGCTCAAGCCCAGCCGCATCAACGAGCACCGTTGATTCTCGCAACGAATACCCGATGCGCCCGTCCAGACGTAGCGTGAGGTGTGGCGTTGCATCGCTGCTCTCCGAGAGCACCTGAGCAGAAGTTGCGGGCGTAGGATCTATTGATGGTGATGGCGATGGCGAGAGGGATGGGGATGGCGACTCAAATCGAGTTGGCTCCGGGGTTGGTGCGGG
>RGCW01000025.1 GCA_009919005.1 Candidatus Aquidulcis sp.
GGAATCCGCCGCGGTGAAGAGTAGGTTTCGTTCTGCGGGCGACCAGTGCACGATACGCGTCGCCCCCCAGGCAATGCCGAGGGATTGTCGCCACGCATCCATGAAGGCAACCCAAGCATCGAGCACGGCGCGCTCTGATTCGGAGTTGAGGCGATCGCCGCTCCACTGCCCGAATGCGGGGAACCATCCTGCGTCTTCAGCACGCGGCGTAAAGAGGCGCTCTCCCACGTTGGCACCAGCGGCAGTCGCCGCGGCTATCTCACTAGTAGTTGGCTCGCGACCATCGACCGATATGAGGCAGCCGATCTGAAAGATGCAGGCTGCGCCACCAACGTTTGGCAGATTGGTGAAGTCATCGTTGAGGTTCCCCGAGTTCTCAAAATCGACATGGAACTCAATGCGCGCTGGGGTGCGCCAGTGCACGTCATCACGAAGCTCGATGGTTGCGGGAAGCACCTTCGCGTTAGCTGGGGCTGTCTCGGGTACCGCGTTTGCTGCAAGCACGGCGGCAAGCCGTCTCGGACGCGCGTCGCCCGTGACACCGAGACGCTCAGGAGTGAGACCCGGCTCGTCGCGTCGCTTGATGCCGGCGGCAATCGCAGCGTCGCGTAGATCGGGCCCAACGCCTGGAAGGTAGGTCAGCTCGCCGATCTCGCGGGCGATCGTACGCTTCGCCTCGCTCCATGGCTGATCTTGGTCGGCATTCATGTTCGGGTAGAGCTCCGGTCGCGTTGGGCGCGGTAGCGCATCCCAGGAGGCACCCTCGCGGCGCACCGTGCGAATCCACTCCAACGCACGACCCACTTCAACGGCGAGTGGGATCTCGTCGTCGCGCGTGGACTCGCGCTCCACCGGTACGCGAGCGAGACGCTCGAGCGCGCCGCTCCCCCGCCCCTTGCTGCTCATCCAGGTGCGGCCTAGCAGGTACGCCTCTGCCGGGCAGTACCCCTGCAGTCGCGTGATGGCGGCGGTGTAGACCAGCACCTGACCGGCATAGTGCCGATGCGAACTCCCCGCATACCCGTTCACCGAGAGGTCAAGGGTCGAGAACTTCACGTCGACGACGACGTAGTGCCACGGCGGTGCATCGCCGCCATCGGGCGCTAGGGCTGGCGCCGATACCGCCGCTTCGCTCGGGTCAATCACGCCAGGGATCAGGCGTTCTAACGTGTCGCTGCGGACCAACAGGTCGATCGCGCCGTAGGTGCGGTCTTCCGGATTGCGGACTACCGCCTGTTCGATCAACTCCACCCCCTCGCGCATCGCGGCGAAGGTGGCCTCCGCGGCGGCCAACGTTCGCGTTGCCTGCCAACCATCGGAGATCTTGCGGTACGAGGCAACCTTCGGCTCGAGGATCGCGAAGATGCGCTCCTCGAAACGATTCCCTTGGGCAAAGAGCAGTTCACGAAGATCATACGGACTCGGCGGATTGGCGTCGGCATCAGCATCTTTCGCGAAGCCCTTGCTCACCCCGTGCACCTCGAGCCAATCGAGGAGCGGATCTCTGCGCAACCAGTTGCGCGTCTTCGATGCGGAGACCCACTCGCGCCAGGCGGCACGATCGGTTGGATCTGGATTGCGAATCTCGCCGTTGTCGGCGGTGGTGATTGCCGCGACCCCCGTTATTGGGGGCGGGGTGGCGCGATAGCGTCGAAGGTCGTCCATTCCCCCTACGATCGCACGCGGCGTCGCTTTGTGCGGCTCACGGACTCAAACGAGATCAGTGCTACGCCGCCAAGGAGCAGGAGTGCTCCGAGAGCGAGGCCAGCATCGATGGCCTCGTTCAACACGCCAACGCCGAGGGCGGCGGCGATAAGCGGCTGCAAAAAGAGGACACCGGCGGCGAGGCGTGGCGGTGCTGCGGCATATCCGCGGTACCAACTGCTCCAGCCGATCGCCGTCGAGCCAACGCCGAGGTACGCGATGGCGAACAGTGTGGACGGAGCGGTGGCATCGGCCAGGTTGATTCCAACGAGCGCAAGTTCGGCCACAGAAAACGGGATGAGGAGCGGAATCGAGACCGCGGCGCAGAGCATCACCGCGTTACGTGCACCAACGGCCGCTACCGCTGGGCGCCCGAAGCTCGAGAAGAGCGCCCACGTCGCACCCGCACCGATCAGCATGATGACCCCCATCGAGTGAGCAAGCACATCTTCAGTCGTACCACCTGAGCTGGGGCTGGCCGACCGAAGCCCAAGTGCCACCACACCTGCCGTAGCGAGGGCGATCCCACCCCAGGCTTGACGCGGCACCACAACACCTTCAATAAGGCGGCCGAAGATCAACACGAAGACGGGTGTTGCCATTGTTACGACTGAACCCTCGACGGCGGAGGTCAACGCGGTACCACCGAATTGCAAGAGCATGGAGGCGGCGACTGCCGCGCCCGCGAAGAGGAGGGGCTGCTTCGGGACCCGGCCCCATCCCAGCGACTCGCGACGCAGCGTGGCGACCAGCACCAGTACCGCCACACCGAGTACGAGCCGTAGCAGGCTCAGTGTTGCGGGGGGAACTGCGTCAAACGTTTCTGCAGAGACCACATACATGCCGCCCCACAACGCCGCGGCTAGGGCAAGATCAGCGGTTGCCGCTTTGGTGACGCGACGATCAGGCATGCCGAGGAGTGTAGCCGCGAAGGCGCGAGGAGGGTCTACGATAGAACGGTGGTGACTCGACTTGATGAACAGGTGCGCCGGCCAGCCTTCTCTCCCTCTGGCGATCGGCGTGCCGCGTACGAGACGCATGGAACCTCATTCCTGCAGTATCTGGCGCGTCGCGCAGCAAAGAGTCGGATCTTGCTCCCCCTTCACGATCTCTTGGTAATCAAGCGCCGGGGTGGACCGGAATACCCTGCGGCACTCGCCTGCTTCGCCTATTACGCCGTCGCCGCATCAACGACGTACGGGAGGGGCTACCGTCAACCCGCATTTACGAGTGAGCGGCGCGTCGAAGAGCGTGATCGACAAACGGACGCACTTGTCACCGCGCGAAGTGCGGGCGACGGTCGAACGATTGCCGCTGAGGTTGACCTCACACTCCCTGACATTGGTCAGTTCCGAGGGAGCGAACGGATCCTTGGGACTACGGTGGGGCTGCGCGGCCTCGGTATGGCTGCGCCATCCACCTTCACCTTCACCATTGACGAGTCAGGGCACCGATCCGGGCTCGCGGCCTGGTGGGGTGAGGGGCGCGGCACCATTACGACAGAGCTTGCCCCTTCACTGCGTGGCACCACCATCCGCGCCTACGGAGAGCTCACCCTGAATGGCTCCGATGGGAGTCGTGGGCGAGCCACCCTGAATCGGAGCGGCGAAGTTGCCATAGAGGTGACTAGCCCCTCAGGGGACCTCTACCGACTCAACGCCCCCCTCAAGTAACGCGGCGGCGTGGCACCATAGCGACATGATCACCGCGAAGCGCCCCGCTCCGCTCGACCCGGCCGCCATCGCTGCCGTGCGCCGCCCCTTTGACGAGGCAGATATGTTCCCGCCGCAGGTCTTTCACGACCAGGCGATCTTTGATTGGGAGTCACAGGAGATCTTTCGGCACGAGTGGCGCTGCGTCGGTCGCGAGGAGGAGACGCCAAACGTCGGCTCCTATCGCCTGCTGGAGTTTGCTGGGGAACAGGTGATCATCTCGCGCGGCGAAGACAACAAACTCCACGCGTTCATTAATGCCTGCCGTCACCGCGGCGCCACGCTGATCGAAGGTCCAGCCGATGGGAAGCCCGACTGCGGCGAGGCGAAGAAGATCGTTTGCCCCTATCACGCCTGGGTCTATGGTCCCGACGGCAAGCTGCAGAAGGCGAAGCACACCGAGGAGTTGAAGCGCTTCAATCCGGGTGACTACGACCTCGTGCCGCTGCGATGTGAGACTTGGCAAGGATTTGTCTTCCTCACACTGGATCAGGAGGCTGAGCCGCTGCTCACCTACCTTGACGATCTCGTTGATGTGTTTGCGCGCTTCGACTTTGCCCCGCTGCGACTCGCCAAGCGTGAGACGTACGACGTGGCGGCGAACTGGAAGATCCTTGTGGAGAACTACTCCGAGTGCTACCACTGCCCGGGCGTTCATCCACAGCTGAACGCACTCACGCCTTACGACCTCGGTGAAGATATTCCGGCGCGCGGCTGGTGGAAGGGCGGCTGGCAGCCGCTCGTCGGCGAAGCGCTCACCATGGGACTCGACAAGGGCTCACACGCCCGGCCATGGCTGAGCGGTATGACCGAAATTGATGCGAAGCGCATCCAGTACTTCGCGGTATGGCCAAACCTACTGCTCTCGTTGCACCCCGACTACCTCATGGTCCACATGATTGAGCCGCTCGCTCCTGGGCGTTCGCGCATTGTTTGTGACTGGTATCTGCACCCAGACACCATGAAACTCCCCGACTACGACTTCTCCGACGCGCATGGTTTCTGGGATATGACCAACCGCCAAGACTGGCACGTGTGTGAGCTGCAACAGCGCGGCACCGCCTCAAGCATGTTGCCGCCTGGTCGCTACAGCGAGTTGGAGGCGAGCGTTCAGGCATTTGATCTGATGGTTGCCGACCGCTACGCCGCCGACGGTCGGCGCACCCCGCGCGGCTGGGCCGCCGGCCTCGCTCCAGGCGATATGGAGGGGATCGACTTCACAGATCGCCAGGCGGCCCGCGCCGCCATCGCCGCCAAGCTCACCGCTGCAGCGGAGTAGCCCCCTCGGGCTAGGCGAGCCCCATCTCCCCCATCGGGCTCGATGGGCCCTCGCTGCGATCGTGCAGTTTGAAGCGTCGGTCTGGCAAGTGCAGCGGGCTCTGATTGAGGGCCGCGCGCGCCATCACCTCACCGACCATTGGACCCTGCTTATATCCGTGACCTGAACCGCCTCCTGCCAACCAGATCGCAGGATTCTCGGGGTGCTGATCAAGCACGTAATGACCGCTCTTGGTGCGCTCGTGCTGGCAGGCGCGGCTCTCCTTGATCGGCGCATGTTTGAGCGACGGGAATCTCACCGCGCATTCACGCGCCCGCGCGACGGACGCTGGATGCGCCTCGCTCGGCCATTCGCTCGGATCAAAACTTCCCGCGTCAAACTCGGGTCCAACTTTGACGCCGTGGCCCTGGTCATTGGGGATCCCCCACACCGCTAGCCCCTCGTCAATCCAGGTTGGAATCTCCCCGACACCCATGTTTGGTGCGTCGAAGTAGATCGCGTCGCGTCGCACTGGAATGATGGAAGCCTCGGCATCTGCACCAACAAACTGAGGGAAGAGTTGCGGAAGCCACGGCCCCGCGGCCCAAACGGTTGCCCCCGCCGCAATTCGGGCTCCGTTCGCATCGATGGCACCGCCATCTGCTGCCGGTGTCGCACGACCGCGCACGATCACACCACCCTCGCGTTGCAACACGCGCGCCGCTGCGCGAACGCCGTTCCCCGCGCGCAAGAATCCTGCCGTTGGCTCATAGAGCACCGAGGTGAGTCCGTCGGTGCCGAGCGTTGGCCAACGGTGCAGCGCCTCGTCTGGGGTGATTCGCTCGCACGGCACGCCCGCTTCGCGCATGCGCTCTTCTGAGTGCGCCTCCCAGACGCCGTCGCCCGACACGAACCAGGCAACGCCGCTCTCCACAAAGATCTGCTCGCCAGCCGCCTCGCCCAACGCTTTCCACGCAACGAGCGCGCGCTGGGTCCAACCCATCAGGAGTGAATCCTCACCGTGCGAGTGACGAATGATACGGCTGTAGTCGCCCGAGGTGGTCTTCGCGCCGCCGGGCTCGCGCTCTTCAATTAGCTGCACGGTTGCGCCGAGTCGGCGCGCTTGGAGCGCGGTCCATGTGCCCCAAACGCCGCCGCCAACCACCAACAGGTCGGGTGCGCCGCCCGCCATGGCTACTTCTTCGCGCCGAGGGTGCGGAAGCGCGAAAGGAACTCCTTGGTGCGTGGGTCCTTCGGCGCGTCGATCACCTGCTCCGGTGGTCCAACTTCTGCGAACTCGCCCTTATCCATGTAGTAGACGCGGTCGGCGGCCTCGTGCGCAAAGTCCATCTCGTGGGTGACCACGATCATCGTGCGCCCCTCATGCGCCAGGTCCGCCATCACCTTGAGCACCTCGCCCACCAAGGTGGGGTCGAGAGCGGAGGTTGGCTCGTCGAAGAGGAGCACCTTCGGCTGCATCGTGAGCGCGCGCGCGATCGCCACGCGCTGGCGCTGACCACCAGAGAGTCGCGATGGATATTCGTCGCGCTTCTCCGCCAGCCCAACCTTGGCGAGATACTTCTCGGCGATCGCCTCAGCCTCTTTACGATCCATCCCCTTGACGTGCACTGGAGCCTCAACACAGTTTTCAATGACGCTCAGGTGCGGGAAGAGGTTGAACTCCTGAAAGACCATGCCAGCGCGCATGCGCACCTCGCGAATGCGCTCCGCGCGTTCGCCGCCTTCCGTGTGGAACGGATCCGCACTTACGACGACACCATCAACCTCAACGGAGCCATCTGTTGGATCTTCAAGGAAGTTCAAGCTTCGCAAGAAGGTGCTCTTTCCAGAACCCGAGCGGCCCAGGATGCAGACGGTCTCACCTGGCCAGACGGTGATGGAGGCTCCGCGGAGCACGTGGTTTTCACCGAACCACTTGGTGATATTGGTCGCCTTTAAGACTGGCTCGGCACCTGGCTTTACCAGCACACCTGGCGTTTCCGCTGGGTGAATCGGGTGTGTAGCCGGGGTAGTAGAGAGCCGCTTCATATCGCTCATCCCTTCGCCTCCTTATTTCGATCTCCTGCGGAGAGGCGAGACTCAATTCTGTTCTGCACTGCCGTGAAGACGATGGTGAGCACCCAATAGACCACGCCGGCGATCATGAACGTCTGCAGGGTCTTGAACTCCTTCGCCCCTACGTTTCGGGCCCGCCACAAGATCTCTTGCAAGCCCACAGTCGAGGCAAGTGCCGAGTCTTTCAGCATTGCAACAAAGTCGTTTCCGATTGCAGGAACGATGATGCGAAATGCCTGCGGGGCGACGATCCTGAGGAATGCGGTACGCGGAGCCATACCGAGCGCTGCTGCAGCCTCGCGCTGACCAAGTGGCACCGCTTGAATGCCCGCTCGAAAGATCTCCGTCATATACGCCCCGTAGTTGATCGCCAACGCAGCAATGGCACAAAGGATCGGATCCAGGACGATGCCAACCTGCGGCAGGGCGAGATACCAGAAGAGCAGTTGGAGAATGAGTGGCGTGCCCCGAAAGAAGCTCACATAGAACGATGCGATGCCGTTCAGGAGTGCGCTTCGGGAGAGTCGTCCAAGGGCACCTGCGATTGCGAAAATGGTCGCGAAAAGGATTGATACCGCCGAGACAAGAAGTGTGAGTCCAACACCCTGCAGGATGAATGGTGCGGCCGTCTGAATAAATGAAATCTCAACATTCAGTGAGATTAGAATGAAGGCGATCAGAAGGAAAACGATTCCTCCCCACACCAATCGGAATCGGGTCTGCCAGTTTCGCGAGCGGCGCCCCTCGTCGGCTGCTACCGACTTGGCAAGCACCTCCGCCTCTTCGTGCATGACACCTCTCCTTGTGTTCCCGATAGATTGAGGAGCCCCGGGTTTCCCCAGGGCTCCTCAACCGCGTTCAGTTTGGTCCGCGCTGCCGCGATTACGGCTTGGTGACGTCTCGTCCCAAGTTGTCCATTGAGAACTTTGAGAGCGTGCCATCGGCATGCATCGCAGCAATGATCTCGTTCAGTGCCACGATCGCCGACGCCGTATCAGGGCCCGACTTATCGAGTGCGAACGAGATTCGGCCTGCGAAGTTTGCCTCTTCGTTCAAGAAGCGCAGCTTGCCGTTGGATTCGGCGATCGCTGCCTCAATGAACTCTCGGCTCTGAGCCATGGCGTCCCAGTCATCGGTGCGACCCGCAAGGTACGCCTCAATGCACTGGTGGTCCGTCGGATAGGTTTTCAGCACCGCACCCGTCGGGGGCTCGTTGTACTGGTCAACCACCGCACTGCCTCCGAAGCCACCGGTGATCCAGGTGCTGTGCGTTGTGCTTTCGCCCGCGCAGATGGTCTTGCCAGCGAGGTCAGAAACCTTCGTGGCAGCCGAATCTGTTGGGACGATGAGATATCCCGATTCATAGAAATATGGATCGAGGAAATCGACGACTTTGGCGCGATCCTCAGTCTGTGTCATGGAGCCGATGGAGATGTCCCAGCGGCCGCCCCAATTGCCAGCGGTGATGGCGGCCCACTCTGGGGTCACCCACTCCACCGTGACGCCGAGGCGCTTTGCTGTCTCTCGTGCCGTATCCGAGTCAAAGCCAACGTACTCGCCTGCGGCGTTGAGCTCCGAATACGGTGGATAGGCGGGATCGGTCGCGATCTTGATTACGCCTGCGGCGCAAATCTTGCCGAGCAGCGTGGTCGAAGGCTCGCCGGCTGCAATGGCCTTCTCGCAGGCGGTGCCGGCGGTCGTGCTGGCACTCGGGCTCGCGGTCGAGCCGCCGCAGGCCCCTGCCACAAGGGCGGCGCCCGCCAGGAGCGCCAGGAGTGTCGACTTGATCTTCATCTCGTCTCTACCTCATCTCTTCCGGCGGGGCCAGCCCAACGGGCCACCTCGGCGCCTTGCTGGGATGATCCCACGCTCAGCAGCGTGCTGCCAACAGGTTGCGCCTGCCGCCCAGGTCGTAGGATTGCCGCATGGTCACACGAGCCTCAGCCGGCCAGGTTCAAACGGTCCTTGGTCCAGTCGCACCCTCAAACCTCGGCTTCACCCTCCCCCATGAGCACACCAAGTGCTCACTCTGGTGGATCGAGAACCGCTGGGATTACTGGGAGCTGATCGGTGACGAGCCGCGCATCATCGAAGAGCTGGGTGCCTACAAGTCGCTCGGAGGCGGTTCGCTCGTTGACGTCACTCCGGTCGGGATTGGTCGCGACCTGGGTCGCCTGGCCCGAATCTCCGCGGCGACGGGGCTCCATATCGTCGCGGGGGCTGGCTGGTATCGCCAGGCGTACTACCCGGCGGAGGCGCGCGTCGACCGCCGCAGCGTTGATGAGTTGGCTGATGAGATTGTGCAGGAGTTTGAGCATGGGCCCATTCGTCCGGGAATCATCGGCGAGATCGGCACCGACAAGCCCTGGATCTCAGCTCAAGAGGAGCGCGTCTTTCGGGCTGCAGCCCGCGCCGCACTCCGCACTGGTGCCTCGGTTACCACCCATGCGGTACAGAGTGCCGTTGGCGTAGCGCAGCTTTCAATCTTGGAGGAGGAGGGCTTGGACCCTGCGCGAGTCGTCATTGGCCATTGCGATTCATACCCTCGCATTGAACACTGGCGCGAGATCGTTCGTCGCGGGGCAAACCTCGAAGCGGACTTCCTGGGGATGAGCTTCACGCCCTTGGAGAGGGCCGGCGAGCCGAACGTCATTGAACTGATCTTGACATTATTGAATGAAGGTCACGAACATCAGATCCTGTTAAGCCAAGATGTCTGCCACGACTCTCAGTTGCTCTCATACGGTGGGAACGGTTACACCTATCTGCAGACAACATTTCTGCCTCGATTGCTTGCCGCCGGTGCATCGAGTGGGACGATCAATTCGTTGACCGTAGATAACCCCGCTCGCGTTCTTACCCTCAAGGCACGCGACTAGCGTCGCGCTGCGACCAGCACGCCAGCAAAGAGGATCACGGCGCCGAGGATCTGGCCAGGGGCGGGGATCTCGCCAAAGATCAGTGCCCCAGCGACGACCGTCATGAGTGGCTGCACGAAGAGGAGCACCGACCCGACGACACTTGGGAGGTGCGGGATCGAGGCGTTGATAAGCGGGTAGCCCAGCACCTGCGAGAGGAGGGCGAGCACGACGAGGTAGCCAACCCCTGGCCAAAGGTCTGGTGGGAGGAGCGTCCCTCCCGCCGCAGCGATGAGCCCTGAGACCGCGATGGTCCCAACGGCCGCGTCGCGGAGCATGCCGAACGGCCCCACCGCACTCGACCCGGCTGAGATCCGTCGTGTGATCACCAGGTACAGGCCATAGAAACTCGCTGCACCAAGCCCCCAGAGAACCCCGAGGGCAGGATCGCTCCCCGCCGACACATTGAGCACTCCTGAGAAAGGGTCGGCAACGCGCGCGAGAAGTGCTAATCCGATAAACGCAAATGGGATCGCTGCAATCGCTTGACCAGGAGTTCGCTCACCCGTCAGTGACGCGTAGATGCCGACAATGAAAACCTGGGCGTTCGGTACGACCGTCGCTAACCCCACACCGAGCAGCGGGATTGAGAGGTGAAAGCACTGAAGGTCTAAGGCGAAGAGGGCACCAGCGACGACGGCTAGAAGCCGGTCGCGCCGTGACGCGACGTGCCCCTCACGGCGAGCGATCAACCAGAGGAACGGGAGTGCGATCGCGCCTCGAAAGAGTGTGACTACGGCGGGAGAACCGCCCGAGAGCTTGGCCAACGTTGACGACTGCGAGATGGCGACCGCACCAAGTGCGGCGCCGAGTCGTGGGTGGCGAGTAGCGAATCCGAGCGGTGCTGCTGGCATGCGGGCAGGGTACACGGAACCCTTCGCTAGAAACAGAATCGCCGCAGCTACCCGCCAGTGAGCTGCGGCGACTCGTCGTTGAGGAGGGGCTAGCGATTAGTCGTCGTCGCCCTCTTCGCCGTCATCGTCACTATCGTCGTCGTCGCCATCATCGTCGTCGCCCTCTTCTCCGTCATCGTCACCATCGTCGTCGTCGTCCGTTCCGCCACCGGCTGGCGGCGGGATGACGACCGGCCCCGAGGTTGGGGCTGGTTCGATTGCTGGCGCATCGGTCGGAGCTGGTGTGACATCCACAACGGGAGCTGGATCGGTCGTCGGATCGACGGCCACATCCGTGCTCGGATCCATTGATGCATCCGGCGTCGGATCGGCGACGGCGGCGCTGTCGGTTCCACCGAGTGGCGGGAGGATCCCTGCCTGGCTAGCGAAGGCGCTGCCAATCGAGAGGCCAAATCCTGCGGCGAGCACGAAGGCCACAATCGTGGAGGCCGGATGTCGGCTGTTGGTGATTGCCTGTGGGGCGTACTCGGGCCGCCACGGCTCCATCGGTGCGAGCTCCTGGCCCTCGAAACGGCTCGTGTTCTTTGCCATGGTTCGACTCCTCTCCATCGCCAAGGCATCTGCCTCGGTCGTCTACCGTAATCCTGAGTTGCGCTCACGCTGGCGTCCTGTGATCCTCCACAGGAACAGGTGAGAAGTCCCCAATAATTCGTCTAGATCGTGCGGGCGCGGAAGCCTTCCGTCGCGGTCAGCACCCCGTCGGTGTCCATGGCGAGAGCGCCGTAGCCAGGCTCCTGATCGACTCGCTGCATTCCGGCTCGCCCCTCAAGGAAACAGATCGTGGCTAGGGCATCCACACGTGCGATGTCAGGGCCCACCACCGTGAAGCTAAGCCACGGGCTGCGAGCGCTCTTCCCCGTTGCCGCATCGCGTAGGTGGTCGGGACGCTCCGATTGACCGCTTGTAGCGATCGCGGCGTTGCGCAACGCAACCCGCGCGACCAGCGTGGTGTTATGACGCGGATCAACGACGCCAACACTCCACCCAATTCCTCCGGGGCCACCACCACATGCGGTGATGTCGCCGCCGATGCCGAGCGAGAAATTCTGGACCCCGTGATCGCGCAAGATCTCACCCGCCACACCGATGGCCCACCCCTTCACATAGCCTGCCGGCTCAAGCCGACCATCACGCCCTGCGCGCCAGGCATCAAAGATTCCGCCGCTCTCAACTGCGAGCGCTTCGCAGTGGTTCAAGATCTGCTGTGTCTCTGGATGTGCCTGGTCTCGAGAGAGCACTCCGTCGCGAATTTGGCAGATCTCGGAGTTCGGTCGATAGGTCGAGAATCGCTCCTCGATCTCGTTCAGGCGGGCAAAGGTCGCCTCAACGGCAGCCGACGGGAGTGGTCCGACCACCGCGAGCGAGGCGGCAGTGCCGAAGACTTTTCGGACGACACGTGTAACCGGTTCGTCGAGCGTGCCGCTCAATAGGTGGCCTTGTCAATGGCCGCCTGGAGTGAGTTGGCATAACCCCACCAGGAATAGGTTGCGCCGGAGCAGGCGCTGGGCTGAAGCGCCATGAAGTCGCTCCCCGTGGCGCTGCTCGCACTCAAGGTAATCGCCGCGCTATTGAAGACCGCTTCGGTGCAGGCCGCCTTGCGATATCCGATGGCCCACCGTCCACTCTGTGACACGGACGCGTCGGTCACCTTGCCGCCGCTGATCGTGACGGTCACCGTCATCGTGCCGTAGTTGTAATTGAAATTCGATCCGGTATAGGTGCCGTTGTGGAGTGTTGCGACTGGCGCTGCCGTCGGTTTCGGCGTTGCGGTCGGCTTGGGCGTCGCCGTTGGCTTCGGCGTTGCGGACGAGCCTGGTGTCGCGGTGGCGCCCGGTGTCGGAGTCACATCGACGGAGGGGCTCGGAGTCACGGTCGCATCTGGGCTGCCGCTTGCCCCTGGGTCTGAAGAGGCGAGTGGGTCAAGGGTTGGACCACCGATGCCTGCCTGGACTGGCGGCACATAGCCGATGATCAAGCGTACTCCTGCAATCGTAAAGATCAGTGAGATTAATCCCCGTCGTGGCATGTACGAACTCCTCTCTCCCCGTAGGGACTACCAGCTAAATCGCTCAAGATGGATCTGATGCTGTGGCACCCCTATGTCTCGGAGGCTCTTCTCGACGGTGGCCATCATGCGTGGTGAGCCGCAAAGGTAGATGTCACGCTCGCGCACATCCGGATACGCAGCCCAAAGGCCCCCGGGAGAGAGTGGGTCGTCATTGAAGGCGAACTGATCGCGACTTCCCGTCACAAAATCCACCTTGGCGCCGCGAACCTCGGCGATTCGCGTGAGCTCTCGCTTAAAGACAACTGAGGCGTTGGATGGCGCACGATACAGCAGGGCCAGGTCACCACGGCGAACGGGGAGCACCTCAAAGAGGGCACGAAGCGGTGTGATACCGATACCACCTGCGATCAGTAGCACCTTCTCACGTGTGCGCACTGCCCCCGAGAGGATGCCGTACGGGCCCTCAAGGAAGACGCGGGTGCCCGGCTTGATCCGCTGCAACTCGCGCGACCGATCTCCAAGCGCTTCGACCGTGAAGCGCAGGTGGATCCCGTCGGGGCCAGCGGAGAGAGAGTAGGGATTGGAACGCCACCAGCCGTTCGCGTTCAGCACGCGGATGCCAAACCACTGTCCAGCCCGAACCGGAAGTTTGTGCAGCGCGTTGCCTGAAATCCAGAGGGAAACGACTCCATCACGCTCCGTGACCACCTTGTCAACGTAGAAACGGTGACGCAGGTTGCGCACGATCGGCTCTAGGAATCGGAAGGTGACGAGCGGAACAAAGGCGATCGCATAGAGTCCGATCCAACTAGCGCGAGCGAGATCGTCGGTGACAAAGTCGGTACCGATCGTCAGTTGGTGGAGGAAGCCGAGCGCCATTGCAAGATAGACGTAGAGGTGGATCCCGTACCAGGTTTCGTATGCCAACCGTGCACGAGCGGCACGAATCGAGACGATCGCAACCACGATGAGCATCGCGAGTGCGACTGTTCCTCCAAGTCCACCACTCTCCAACATCGTGAACGTATAGATCTGATCCCAGACCTCACCGATCGATGGGATCTTTGTCGTCTCGGAGTACCCAATCGTTGAGGCGACCGCATGCGCACCAATGAACCAGACGCTGGTGAACCCGGCGAGGCGATGGAGTCGCGCCGCTTCGTCACTGCCAACGACCTGATCAATGAAGGGAGCGCGCGACATCAGAAAGACACCGACCAGTGCAAGGAACGTACCGTAGAGCGCACTGAGCTGGCCGATGGCAATGAGTGCGTTGAGCGGAGAGTCGAATCGGTCAAGTCCACCGTGGCGCACCCACATGGCGCCGATGATCAGTGCCAGGCCAAAGACGCCCCAGTTGAGGTCGCTGGGCGTGATTGACCAACGCCGCGGGAGAGGCGGGCTCTGCGGCACCACGGCGCGTGCGGTACTGGCTCGACTGGCGGTCGTCATGCCCCTCATCGTGCGGGGTACAGGGGACTCGCGTCCTGTACCCCTTCAAAACCTCGGCGCCTCTAGGTGAGAATGTTCAAATCTTCGCTCGCCACGCCAGCGTAAGTGGGAGGCTGAGGCGCTCCCCCGCAGCCAGGTGCACGGCGCCACCGCGGTGAGCGGCATCTGGGGGGCCGACCTGCGGCTCCACACAGAGTGCGTCGTCTGGGTCATAGACCATCCAATGGGTTGCAGCCGAACCTGCCGTCAGCGTGAGGCTGAGTTCGTCGCCCCAGGTGATCTGTGGCGGAGCACTGACGCCGACAAATGGATCGTCCCACGTTGCCCCCGCGCCAGGGAGTGCGACGCCGCCATCGCGTGCGGGGAGTACCTCATTGACGAGGTGCAGCCCGGGCGCCGCTGGATCACGAGCCAACACGCCGCTCGGAGTAAAGCTCAGGACGCCCTCAACGCCGCGCTCCGTACGCAGCGATGCGTCGAGGAGAAAGCGACGGAAGCAGGGATGCCATCCGACGGTCACCAACTGCGGCACATCTGCCGTGATGGCGAGTGAGATGGTGAGGGCCCCCGACGCGGCACTCCCCTGCAACGCTGCCGAGACTTCGGCACGCGCGTTCAGTGGCCACCCCGCCGTTTGATCAAGTGGCGCATACATCACCGCGGAACGACCGTCACCGGCAACGCTCTGCTCGATTGCGGCATGCTGATAGAGGCGGCCGTGGAAGGCGTGGTCGCCCCACGTCGGAGGAAACCGGTGCGCTACACCGCTGAGATCGGTGAAGGTCGCGCCTGCTAAGCGCCCCGCCCATGGCGCCATGGGAAAGATTCCCCACGTTGC
>RGCW01000026.1 GCA_009919005.1 Candidatus Aquidulcis sp.
GGGTCAAGTTTCGCCGCCTGCGTTTTGTCCAGACGGAAGATGACAAATTGATTCTCCGAACGTTCGATGACGGCCGTGAGGGGCTGGCTCGTCGCATCGACACCTGGGGTGAGAGCCCATGCGGCTGCATAGCCAAGATCCTCCGTTGGGTCTTCGGCCTGCGAGGTCCAACCGATTAGTCCGCCAAGCTCGGCATACGAGTCGGTGGAGTCACGCTTTGCGATCTCGGCGAAGTCGCCACCCGCCTTGATTTCGGCGAGGATCGCCTCAGCCTTCGCCTTCGCCGCTGCGCGCGTCGCGGCCGAGGGCTTCTTCGTCTTCGGGTCGTTTGCCGCGTCAATGCTGATGCGGCGAAAGAGTCGAAGTTCGGGAAGCGTCGTCTCTTTGGCCCACTCTGCAGCTACAGCCGCTGGGTCTGCAGTGACGCCATTTGCCGCAGCCAGGTCGCGAATCAACAACGTGTCGACCATCTCAGTCGTCACTTGATTGCTGATGGCCTGAGCCTGATCGTTCAACGCTTGGAGCGCTGCGTCGCCCGCGGTGTTGGTCATGGTGCCGGCAGCAACACGCGCACGAATGCGTGAACCTTGAAGGGCGATCTGAAACGCCGTCACCGTAGCCCGAGCCTTTGCCTCAGCCTTATTGAAGGAGGCGCTATTCACCTCAACGGCTGGGGCCCAAGTGCTGTCGTAGACGGAATACCCCGCAACGCCGACGAGCAGGACGCCGGTGAGTGCGATGGCGAGCACAAACGAGAGGTTGGTCAGGGCGGTTTTGTCAGCGGCCTGGTACCTCGCTGCGACCCGAGCGCGGAGGCGTGCGATAGGGTTCATGCTCAGAAATCCTCCTTCAGTAGGGTCTTGGTTAGGGGCAGTATAGAGGGGGCGGGTGCTATCCTCGCTCTCTCATGACGACGAGCAGCACCGAACTGACCGTTGGCCGACCGCGCCGCGGGAGTATCGGCTCCATTCTAGAGAGTGTGGCAGCGCTCATCGAGCGGCGTCGCCTGGTCTGGTATCTGACGATCTCCGAGGTACGGACCAAGGGAACGAACTCCCTGCTGGGAAACATTTGGTGGTTCCTTGATCCCGCCCTCCAGCTCTTTATCTATTTCCTCCTCGTCAATGTCCTCTTCCACCGAAGCCAACCAGCAATCCTCCTCTTCCTTGGCGCAGCGATCCTGCCGTGGAAATGGTTTACCGCAGCGCTGACCACGGCCACCACTGCCGTGCGACGACGGGAGCAGGTCATGCGCCAGATCGCCTTCCCCCATATCGTGCTCCCTGCTGCCTCGGTCCTCGCCAGCGTTGGAAACTTCCTCTTCGCACTCGTGCCCCTCGGCGCCCTCTACCTGCTCTATCCCGACCGCCTCACCCCGTGGGCACTTGCAGTCTTCCCGGTCGCCGTCGTGCAATTCCTCTGGACGATCCCAGCGGTGATCACCCTCAGCGCGCTCGGAGTCTTCTTCCGAGATATCTCCAACTTCATCCCCCACGGACTCCGCATCTGGTTTTATCTTTCACCAGCCCTCTTCCCCATTGAGACACTGCAAGCAATAGGGGATCGACACCCGTGGTTCGGCGTGCTCGTCAACGCGAATCCGTTCACGTGGATCTTCTCTGGATACCGCGATGCGCTCTATCACGGTCGTGCGCCGGACTGGATCCCGCTTGGCGCGCTCGCTCTCGCCTCGATTCCCGCCATTCTCCTTTCGATCTATCTCTTCCGCCGTGCCTCACCACTCTTCGTGAAGGTGCTGTAGGTGGCGCAACGCACGCGATCTCGAACCAACGGCACGCCGCCGCCCATCCTTCTCAAGGGTCTGGGGGTGCAGTACGACCTTCGTCTCAGCAAGAAACGCAAACTTCGAGACACGGTCCTTCGTGATGGTCGACACGCTCAATCGGGGAAGTTCTGGGCCCTTCGAGAGGTGGACTTCACGGTCGCAGCTGGTGAATCCGTTGCCGTCATCGGGCCGAATGGCGCAGGGAAGAGCACCATGCTGCAGGTGCTTGCCGGAATTCTTGAACCGTCCGTTGGCACCGTTGAGGTCCGCGGCAAGATCGCGACCCTGCTGCAACTTGGTGCCGGCTTTGACCCCGAGTTGAATGCCCGCGAGAACACCCTTCTCGTTGGGGAATTCCTTGGAGTGCCGCACCGCGAGATGATTCGTCGCCTTCCGGCCATCCTTGAGTTTGCCGACCTTGGCGAGTTCGCCGACGCCGAGGTGCGAACCTACAGTTCAGGCATGCGAGCACGGCTTGGCTTTAGCGTTGCCACGTCGGTCGAACCAGATGTGCTCTTGCTCGACGAGGTGCTCTCAACCGGAGATGCCGCATTCATAGAAAAGTCGCGCGGGCGCATCATGGAGCTAATGAAGCGGGCGCGTGCGATCGTCTTCGTCACGCACGATCTTGACTCTGCGGCTAACTTCTGCACCCGCGCGATAGAGCTTGATGGCGGGCGAATCGTTGCCGACGGACCAGCAAATCGCGTGATCGCCGCCTACAAAAAGAAGATGGCGAAGCGCTCGACTATGGCTGCGCGTTCGGGTCAGGGAGTCCGCCGCGGTAGTTGAGGATTACCAGCAGGGTTCGAACCGAATCCAGATCTAGGGTTGGTTCAATATCTGCGCTCTGAAGTACGGCAGAGGTGACGCTATTCACGGCTACCACACGACCAACGGCAAGGCCACGCGGGAATGCTGAGCGGAGCGTTGGGCTTAGTTCGATCCCTGAGGTGGTGACCTGAGCCCCAACGGCAACCTGCCGCTGGGCGTCAACATCATCAAATGCGAGTGGGTTTGCAGCGCGCCCGCGAACCTGGCCGATCGCACCGGTTGAAGCGACCTCGGCGGTCACCAGGAACTCAGGATCGGTGAGCAGGCGGACCTGGCAACTCTGATCAGATACCTGGATGACGCGCCCGGCAAGCGAAGCGCCCGCGCCAATGACGACATCGCCCTCCTTCACGCCGTCAACGCTGCCAACATCGAGGATCACGTAGCGCCGGTCGATCGCGAAATCCCGAGCCACAACCTGCGCGGCTACCGTTGCGAATGACGTGGTTGCGCGCAGGTCGAGAATGGCCTGTAGCTCCGCCACCTCACGCTCAAGGCTGGCCGTGCGAGCAGACTCAGCGCTCAGTCGATCCCGTTCATCGAGCAGCGCCGCAAGCCGGGCCTGCAGGTTGCGTATATCAACGAAGAGGTCACGAACCGACGCCGCACCTGCTCCAATCGCGGCGATCGGCTGACTGATGGTTCGCATCACTTGACCCGCAGCGCCTTGCACTGCGATCACGGGTGCGCTCCCTGAGGCAACGAAGAGAACTACGTTGAAGATGAGAGCCGCGCCAATGGCCAGAAGCCCCGCTCGTGGATTGCGCTCTCCGCGATGTTTGGGGAGCATCGACGCTCAGCGGAGAGGGCGCTGGTAGGTCTCGGGAACGAGCATCTTCTCGAGTGCCTCAACCTCTTCCAGAATGATGCCCGTTCCGCGGACAACGCAGGTCAGTGGGTCATCAGCGATGCGCACCGGCATCTTCGTTTCAGCCGCGAGCCGGACATCCATGCCGAGGAGGAGCGCACCACCCCCGGCAAGGACGATGCCCTGATCCATGATGTCGGCGATGAGTTCAGGCGGCGTCTCCTCAATGGTGTCCCTCACGGCGTTGACGATCTCAATGATCGATGGTTCAAGTGCTTCTCGAACCTGAGGTGCCGCAACTTCAACGGCGCGTGGCAGCCCAGTTAGGAGATCGCGTCCCCGGAAGGTGATCCGCTGTGAGTCCCATTCACCCGAGTGCGCCGAGCCCACCGCCATCTTGATGTCTTCAGCGGTGCGTTCGCCAAGAAGAAGGTTGTATTGACGACGAGCGTAGGCAACGATGTTCTCATCCATCTCGTCACCCGCGATGCGAATGCTGCGTGCGGTGACGATTCCGCCCAAGCTCGTGACGGCAACCTCCGTCGTGCCCCCACCAATGTCAACAACCATGCTGCCGTTTGGTTCACCAACAGCGAGTCCGGCCCCGATCGCCGCGGCCATTGGCTCTTCGACAAGTCGGACCCAACGGGCACCGGCACGAATGGCGGCGTCGCGAACGGCACGCTTCTCCACTTCAGTTACACCAGAGGGGATACCAATGATCATGCGTGGACGAGCCGAGAGCCAGCCACCTTGATGCACCTTTCGCACGTAGTACCCGATCATCTGCTCCGTAACGGCGGCGTCGGAGATCACGCCGTCACGGAGCGGTCGAATGGCGACGATGTTTGCAGGGGTACGCCCCAACATTCGTTTCGCCTCGGCACCAATAGCGAGTACCTTCCGTGATTTGGCCTCGACAGCAACCACCGAGGGTTCGCTGATCAACACACCTTTCCCCGATACGTGAACAAGCGTGTTCGCCGTGCCGAGGTCAATGCCGATGTCGCGCGAGAAGAGGTTGTAGATGCGGTCGAGCATGGCGGGATGGTAGCACCCGCCCCGAGATACCCAACACGCCGCTACGCCCCATCGCTCCCCCAGATCGCTGGCTGCAGTGAGCGAATGCTCACCCAGCGTCCGTGCCCGATCACAAGGTGGTCAAGGAACTCAATGTCGAGGAGTCGAGCGGCGGAGAGCAGCTCACGGGTCAGCCGGAGGTCCTCATCGGAAGGCTCAGGGTCGCCGCTTGGATGGTTGTGAACGGCGGCGAATCCAACCCCCTGCGAAACCAGGATCGGGCGCATCAACTCGCCGATGCGAACGCTCGTGCCCGTTGCCGTGCCGGTATACACATGACGCAGGTCAAGGAGACCATTGCGACCATCAACGATGGCGATGTGTAACTGCTCTTGGGGAGAGCGACCAAGAATTGGCTGTGCAATGGCAGCAAGATCGGCGGGGGCTTGCACGCGCGTTCGCTCCGCAGGCCACCAGGCAACCAGCTCGCCTGCCGCGCGAATGGTTTGCAGGGTCAGTGAGATGACCTCATGCGGAACCCCCGCGCTGCGTAGACGCTCACCAGCATCTGTTTGCAAGAGGCCAGCGGGGCCTCCGACGAGCGCAACGAGCTCACGAGCGGAAGGCGCGCCATCAGAGGAGGAGAGTAACGCTTGGAGGGCGGAGATGAAGCGATCATCCCTCGCCGACTGCGCGTCGCTCAAGGTGAAAGGGGCAGCAAGTGCGAGCGCAAGACTCATCAATCCTCCACGGCGAACTCACGCAGTCACGACTGGCACCCCCGGTAGAGCGGCGAGCCCGCCGTTTTCCCGCCACCCTACCGAAGGCCATGCGATCGTCGCGCACGCGACGTATCGCGAGCGTTCGCGTGTGCAGCGCTAGGAGATTGCGACGATGGCGAGGTTATAGATCGCGTGCAACGCGACCGTTGCGACGAGTGATCGCCGCCGAATGTAGAGCCATCCCAAAGCGAGGCCGAGCGGCAGCCGAACGAGGAAGGCGACCGCAGCGGATGTTGCAGCGTCAGCAACCGAGGAGCCACTGACGGTAAGCGTGTGAGCAAATGCAAAGACCACAGCGGAGAAGAGGATGGCGCGTCGGGCTGACGATTGCCGACCCCACGCTTGCGTGATCACGCCTCGATACAACAACTCTTCACCGATCGGCGCAATCACTCCAGCGGTTAACGCATTCAGGGCAATCCCTGCAGCATTGAGTGTCGGTGGCAGCACCGCGGGTGCGCGGACACCAGTTCCCTCCATCACCAGCGTCGCAAAGAGGCCAGCGGCACTCAGGATTGGTAATGCCAGCGCGGCACCCCAGAGGAGATCGCCGGCGAGTCCACCGCGGCGATCAGGGGATGGCAGTGTCGGCGGTGAGGAGGCGGGCGTTGCAAGGACGAGGTCTCGCCAGCGGACTGCCCCACTCCCCACCACCACTAGGGCAATGATGCCCACACTGGCAAGGTTTGATGCTGAGGCCAAGAGCAGTGTGCCAAGCGGCGAGCTGAGCACGGATGCTGCTCCAGCCGCCGTAAGTAGTCCCGCGATCAACAGTTGTGCGAGAAGCGCCCACGGGATCGTTGTCCAAAAGATTGCGAGTGGTCCTGGTCCACGCCATCCCTCGTCGGAGGTATCGATACGACGTTGCAATGCGGAGGCACCGGAGAGGCAGATCCCACCGACGCCCACACCCGTGAGCCCAAGGAGCGCGAGTCCTACGCCAACGCTTGCGAACCCCACAACGAGTGCGCTCACCCCAACGACCGTGAAGAGGAGGCCGAGGGCGTAGAGCGCAGGCGCTTCCCTTCCCGCGAGCTGTAAGGGCCCCGGCCTCCGCACTGGATCCATTGCCGCCCTTATGGCGTGCTGTTCTCGGTAAGCGCTGAAAGCTCTTTTAGGACCGCCTGCAGCTCACTGATTCGCACGCCGTAGGTCGCAAAATCGCCAGCCTTCAACGCGGTCTGCGCCTGTGCAAAGAGCGTCGATGCTTTGGAGACGAGGCCAGCAATATCCGTTGGATTCGTCCCGCCACCCGGATCAATTACGCCACCGCCGACCAGAAGGTTGAGTGCCTCAGAGAGCGTGTCGCCCCACACCACCTTGGTTGACGTTGCCGCAACGATCTTCTGGAACTCGGGGAAGGAGCTCGACGTTGATTGCAAATAGACCGGCTGCAGATAGACCACAGTGCCACCAATCGGCGTCACGATGAGATTTCCGCGAGTCACAGTTGAGCCGGATTGATCCCAGAGTGTTGTCTGCGCCGAGATGATCGGGTCTGCATCAATACGAGCTCCAACTTGGCTCGGACCGAAGACCGAGGTGTCCTTCGGGAAGCGGTAGCTCACCACTTGGCCATATGCATCGCCATCATTGCGTGCAGCAACCCACGCGATCATGTTCGGCCGACTCGTTGGCACGAGCGGCTGAATCAACGTGAACTCAGTCCTCGTCTCACCCGGGAGGCGAACTCGGACGTAGTACGACTCGCCTGCAAGGGACTGGGAGCCCGCCGAGGACTCTGGCACCGTCCACACGTCGTCTTGTCGGTAGAAGGTTTGCGGGTCGGTGACGTGGTACCTCGCGTAGACACGAGTGATCGCATCAAAGCCATCGGCGCCGACCCGAAGGTGTGCGCGTAGGTCCGCAGGCATCGTGTCGAGCGGGCGCAGAAGGCCAGGGAAGACCTTCGACCATGCTTGGGCGATCGGGTCGCGTGCGTCGGCCAGGTACAGGGCGGTCTCTCCCGTGTAGAGGTCAATCGTCGCCTTCACGCTATTCCGAAGGTAGTTGACCCCGCCACCCTCCGTGGAATTGGCGTTCGGGAAGCGATCGCTGGCGGTATAGCCGTCTACAACGTAGCTCAGCCCACCGTCATCGCGAATGACTAGATAGGGATCAGAATCCCAGCGCACGAACGGTGCAAGCGCTGAGATTCGCTCGCTGACGGTTCGACGCCAGAGCAACTGGCTCTCTGTGGTGATCTGATCACTGATCAAAAGGTTGAGGTCACCGAGTCGTGCTGCGAAGAGGAGCCGATCAAAGAACGTGTTGAGCGGGATCCCCGTTGTGCCACGCCATGTAGTGGTCGCATCACCGGCGTTTCCTGAGCCGCTCGCGTCATCGCCGACCGGATAATCAAACTCTTCTGTCTTCGCACCGACGATCACCCAATCATCATCAAGTTCCCCAAAGTAGATGCGGGGCTCAGTGACCACTGGTGCTCCACCACTGGAGACGGGTGGTATGTCACGAATGATCAGCTGTGGAAGTCCGCCACTTGCTACGCCAGCCACAGGAACCATCGCGACGCCGATACCGTGCGTAAAGGCGATGCGGCGGTTGACCCAGGTCGCCGACTGCAACGCACGCTGCGGATTCAGCTCGCGTGCCGAGAGCATGACCAGTCGCTGCTTTCCGTCAATCATGTAGCGATCAACGTCAACATCCGAGAAGTTGTAATACTGGCGTACCGTCTGAAGCTGATCTAATGTCGCCTGAAGTGGGCGATAATCCCAAAGGCGTGCATCCGCGAAGGTCTCAGCATTGTCGGCAATCGCCGCAGTGGTGAGTTCATCCGATCCGTCATATTGACGTTCCGTCCAGCCATCGAGGCCAAAGGCCAGCCTGGTCATTCGGATGTTGTTGGCAATGTACGGCTCTTCGAGCGCGTACTCGTTAGGTGTGACCTGGAACCGTTGCACGAACTCTGGATAGAGGCCGGTCAATACCGCAGATGCACCGAACCAAACCGTCACGGTAAGGACGAGTGGCCACGTCGATCGCGTGACCGCGGCACCGACGAGGAACGCCGCTGCGAGTGCGGCGATCACCGTGAGGGCATCGAGGCCGGGGATGCGGGCCGTGGCATCGGTATACGAGACCCCTGTCGCCACTCCGTTCTGCGAATACACCAGTTCAAGCTTGTCGAGTTGATAGCCGTATGCGGTCACCAACAGGATTCCGCCAACGAGGAGTGCGAGGTGGAGTCGTGGCAACGTGCCGACACCGCCCAGTCCACGGGCGCCGATCGCCGGAAGGTAGCGAAGCGCTGCAAGCACCGTCGCTCCTGCAAGGAGAAGGATTCCAAGACCCTGCGCGAGTCGGAGGACTGGAAGGCTGAAGAGGTAGAAGGAGACATCGCGACCAAATATTGGATCGACAACTGAGCCGTCGGCCGCATACGGCACGGCGTTCTGCCACAGCACAATCTGTTGCCAGTTGGCGGCGACCTGAGCGCCGATCACGAGCGCAACGACCACCGCACCGATGCGCAGCGCCCCCGCGCCGATCGTAGCTCCAGCGCTGCGCACCGCTCCATCCCCGTCAGCACCGAAGAGGTCCCGAAGCGCGTCGGCGATGCCATCGGCCCGCACTTTTCCGCGGTCATCTGTGAGCGGGGTTCGTGCTTCGCGCCTGGCTTCGGGATCTGTGGTCCCACCGCCGAGCCGCCGCGCGATCACCCCAGCGAGCGCAAGGCTAATCATCAGCACGGCGAGCGCCGCCAAGGTTCCGCCAACAAAGAGTCCACCCTGAAGCTGCAGTCGCTGCCAGTAGAGTGCCCCCGCGCCGAGGGAGTCAAACCACCGCGCGTCGGTCAACAGGGCGATGATTGGACCGCCGACAAGGACGAGAACCAATAGGATTGGCACGAAGAGGGTCCGCCATCCGACCTTCACCGTCGGCCCCGAGCTGCGGGGGCCGGCTCCGCCTGGTCGCCGTGCGCGCGAACGCGACGTCGTCCCGTCAGCAGTGGGTGCGGTGTCGGCGGGATCAGACGCGCCGTCCTTACGGCGTCGCTCAAGCTCATCAAGGAAATCCTTAAACGGATCGCTCATGACTGACCCCCTTTTGCGCTGCAGTGCGTCAGGGTCGATGCGCGACCTCGATCGCACGAGTGAAGGCATCGAGAGCCGCCTCGGCTACCTTCGTCTCAGTCATCGTAGCGATTCGCAACGGATCCCACTTCGCAGCAACCTGCAGCACCAGTGGGCGCCGCCACGGTTCATGGGGATCTTGGAGATCGCCGAGCAGTCGAAGCTTTAAGCAGAAGCGCCCCTCCTCAACCACGAGCAAGTCTCCGAGAGTGTTGGTCATTAGCTCTCCGAGGCGTTGGAGCGGAGGGAGCGGCGGTGGCCCTGCTATCGGCGCAACCTCACGGCAACTTACGACGCCCGATTCGTCTTCGGCCCACATCAGACCCACCCACCAACCGTCTGGCATGGTTGTCGGCGTGCTCATCCCGGCGTTCACGACAGCGCTTGGTCGCCCCTCGAGTCGCACGGGCTTGACCTTGAGGTAACTCGCCCCCGGTGACGGGAGGCGTTCAGCGTTGGGGGTCACTCCCACTCGATCGTTGCAGGTGGTTTTGAGGTCACGTCATAGACGACTCGAGTCACGCCAGGGACCTCATTCACGATTCGTGCGGAGATGCGCTCGATCAGGTCGTAGGGGAGACGGGCCCAGTCGGCCGTCATGCCATCTTCGCTGGTAACCGCGCGAACAGCCAGAACGTTTCCATAGGTACGCCCGTCACCCATCACCCCAACGGATCGCATCGGCGTGAGCACGGCAAATGACTGCCAGATCGTGCGATAGAGGCCCGCCTTCTTGATCTCATCGACAACAATCCAATCCGCCTCGCGCAACGTGTTGAGCCGCTCCTTGGTGACATCGCCAAGGATGCGAATGGCTAACCCTGGTCCTGGGAACGGCTGACGGAGCACGACGCTCTCGGGAAGTCCAAGCTCAAGGCCCACCGCTCGAACCTCATCTTTGAAGAGCGCTCGCAGCGGCTCCACGAGTTTGAATGCTAGATCATCGGGAAGACCCCCAACGTTGTGGTGGGTCTTGATCTTCTGCGCCGCCTTGGTCTCTTTCGAGGTTGACTCAATCACGTCAGGGTAGAGCGTTCCTTGTGCCAGGAAGGAGAAGTTGCCAAGTTTCTTTGATTCTTCCTCAAAGACACGTATGAATTCGCGACCGATGATCTTGCGCTTCTCCTCTGGCTCTTCAATGCCGCTCAGCGCACCAAGGAAACGATCCTCGGCGTCCACCATATGAATTTTCATGCCGAGCGTTTTTGCGAAGACCTCGCGAAGGAGATCGGACTCTCGCTTGCGCATGAGGCCATGATCAACATATACGCAGACCAACCGATCACCGATCGCCCGATGAATGAGCGCGGCGGCGACGGCGGAATCGACGCCGCCCGAGAGCGCACAGAGAACGCGCTCCGTCGGCCCAACCTGCGCAGCGATCGCAGCGATCGCATCTTCTGCCACCCTGCCCGGGGTCCAGTTCGCTGGCGCCTTGGCGATGTCGTAAACAAAGTTGCGCAGCAGCCGTTTCCCTCCGGGGGTATGCACAACCTCTGGATGAAACTGGATCCCCCACAGGTTGCGCGTGCGATCGGCCAAGGCCGCAAAGGGGGTGGAGTCTGTATCAGCGATCGGCAGGAATCCTGTGGGCGCCCGTGTGATGGAGTCACCATGGCTCATCCAGACCCGCGCAAGTCCCCCGCCATCGCCAACCCCCGCGAGGAGCGGATCCGCAGCGTCGCCAATGCGAATGTCGGCGGGACCGTACTCACGCCGTGACGATGGCCCAACAGCACCGCCAAGTTGCTGCGCCATCAGTTGCACGCCGTAGCAGATCCCCAAGATCGGAAGCCCGCTCCTCCAAAGGGCCGGGTCTGGCTTCGGACTGTCTGCGTCGTAGACCGAGCTTGGGCTACCGCTCAGGATGATGCCTGCGGGGTTGCGCGCGATGATCTCGTGAAGGGGCGTGTCGTAGGCGATCAGTTCCGAATGGACGTTTAGTTCTCGCACGCGGCGCGCGATCAGTTGGGCAAACTGACTGCCGAAATCGAGAACGAGGATGCCCCCGCGTGGTGGGGTCACGGTGCTGTCAGCGACCACGCTGCCAGCTCTTCCCTTCGGTTGCAGCGGCCGGTGCATAGATGACCTCAACGCCGCGGAAGCCCTTCACGCTCTGCACACCAAGCGCGGCGGCCGACTGTCGCACAGCGCCGGCAAGATTCTCGCTGCCGTCGGTCACATGCGACGGTCCATGAAGGATCTGCCGCATGCTGCCAACGGTTCCTACGTTGATGCGAGTGCCGCGCGGCAAGGTTGGTGATGGTGCTGCCATCCCCCAGTTATAACCGCCTCCAGGGGCTTCGCTGGCGCGAGCGAGCGGCGAGCCAATCATCACCGCATCTGCGCCAACGGCTAGCGCCTTCGCGATCTCACCACCTTTGCGAATTCCGCCGTCGGCAACAACCGGCACATAGCGCCCCGTTGCAGCAAAAAATGCGTCGCGCGCAGCAGCAACATCGCTGACCGCGGTGACCTGAGGGACTCCGATACCGAGCACCTCGCGCGTTGTGCACGCGTTCCCTGGCCCGACGCCAACGAAGACGGCGGCCGCCCCTTGTTCCATCAGCGCGTAGGCGGCCTCGGCATTGGTTGTATTGCCAATCGCCACGGGCATTCCCGCGCGCTTCACAAATTCGGACAGTTCAAGCGGGGCGTAGCCCGAAGCGATATGTCGTGCCGATGAGACTTGGCTCTGGATGAGCAGAAGGTCCACATCGGCACCGATCAGGTCACTCGCGTATTTGCCGATCGCTTGCGGCGTGGCGGCGATCGCTACAGGTGCTCCGGCGGCACGCATCTCCGCGATACGTCTCCCGATGAGCTCTGGTCGGATCGGTGCAACATAGAGGTCGGCAAAGGTTGTTTGAACCTTATCGGCCGTCGCCGAGATAATGGAAGCGTACTGGGCGGCGGGGTCTTCATAGCGGAACCAGAGACCTTCTAGGTTGATGAAGGCTAGCGACCCAAGACTTCGCAGCACCCCAGCAGTTGTGGGTGAAACGACGGCGTCCATCGCCGACGCGATAATGGGCTCGGCGAGCGGAATGCCACAGAACTCCTGGGTCAGGTCGACGTCGGCGGGATCAATCGTGTCCGTTCCTGGGGCAAGCGAAATGTCGTCAAACCCGAAGGCGGGTCGCAGGTTGTCGATCTTTGAGATGAATGGGCCACTCATTGACGAAGTGTAGCGAGAGTGACGGCAGAGGCGATCTCGTCGGCGAGCTCGCCCTTCGGCCGACGTGCATCAAAACGCCGCCAACGTTCGGGCTCGGCGGCGGCGAGGGCACGGAACCCGTCCGCAACTCGATTATGGAAGTCAGCATCAAACCCCTCTTCAAATCGCGTGCGACCATCGCCCGACTTGCGAGCGAGACCCTCCTCGGCGGGTAGATCCAAAAGAATCGTCAGGTCTGGGGTCAAGCCGGCGGTGGCAAAGCTAATGGCCGCGCGCAGCTCACTGAGGGGAAGCCCACTTCCGTACCCCTGATACGCGAGGGTTGAGTCGGCGAAGCGATCCGCGATGACGATGGCGCCGCGGGCAAGCGCGGGTCGAATCACCTCGACCACGAGCTGTGAGCGCGAGGCATTAAAGAGAAGGGCATCAGCACGTGGGTTGATCTCCACTGCCCCGCCCTCCCCAAGCAGCAGTTCGCGTATTCGCTCCCCTGCTGGCGTGCCGCCCGGCTCCCGAACTGTCAGCACCTCTCGTCCGGCCGCCCTTAGTCTCTGGGCGAGGAGTTCGATCTGTGTTGATTTTCCTGATCCGTCTGGTCCCTCGAAGGTGATAAACATTACGACCTAACGGCGGCGACGCGGGGTGCTTGAGGATCGACCGAGCGGTTCAAGTCGAACTCGTCGATGCGGATCGCGTCCGCGCGAACTACTCGTGACGCCGGCCTCTCCCGCCAGCTGATGCTGCAGTCGACGGATGTAGGCGCTCTGTGGGGCAAGTTCAACGGGATGCTGGGTACGCTTCACCTCTTCGATGCCCATGGCCGCCTCTCGCATGGCGACCTCGCGTGGATCGTGTGGCAGCTGATAGATATCTAGGAGTGCACGCTCCATCTGCTCCGATGCATTGCTCTTCAATACGTGAACTGGCACACCTCGGCGTTCGGCCTCAACAATTGGCGCACCACGCTGCTTGAACTCATTGCGGATCGTAACGACTGCATCAGCCTCTTCGGCGGTGCGCGCAGTTGTGGCTGGCAGACCAAGTTCGCGGATGGCCGCCTCTAACTTCTTGCGCGAGATTCCATGTGCTAAGACTCGGAGCTCTGGAAGCTGCCTCTCCTCACGCCCCTCGTCGTCCGCATCGGGCGCGTCGTCCCATTCCGCTGGAACGAGTGTGCCGCCAATCGTTCGTCCAATCGGCTCATGATCCATCTCTGAGATCGCTGCGGCCATAGAATCGTGGCTCCATCCGCGATCTGGGCGCCAACTGCCACCCCCAATTGAGCCGCCCTCAAACGTTCGAATGACTGGTGTGGCTGTTCCGCCCGGGATCGTCTCAACATGTCGGGCCAACTCCCGATCTCGACGCCAGCCCCCACGCCCCTCTTCACTACGATCGCCACGGCGACGGCGACGATCCTCTCCCGGCGTCAGACCCCCGAATCGGCGAGATTCTCCTTGTGCTGTTTGCCCAGGACGGATTCGCGCATGCGAACGACGCACGCCACCCTCATCTCGCCAGCGCTCTTCAGGGGCAACGGCGTCGCCGCGCAGCAGTGCATCGACGGTTCCGGCAACATCTTCATGCACCAGGA
>RGCW01000027.1 GCA_009919005.1 Candidatus Aquidulcis sp.
GGCTCCAGTGCCACCGCCATGGCGATCGGGTCGGGCCAGTCGAAGCCGGTGCGACCAGTCACCTCCTGAATGAATCGACGGAGCGACGTTTGAATGTCAATGCTGAATGCACCCAACGGACCGAGCCCGCGCAGCTCGTCGGCGAGTTCCGTATCAATCACCGCGTCTGCCAGAGAGACATCCCAGCCGACCATCTCTACCTGCATGCCAGACTCGAGCACGAGCCGCCCATGATCACGCAGCGCTTCACCCAGCGGGCGAACTGCGGCTCGATGCGAATGGCGAGCGCGAGATTGGTGAGTGGCCCGAGGGCGACGAGCTCAAGCTCGCCCGGCTCGGCGCGGAACGCCTCAATCAGGGCACGCACGCCGTCAGTACTTGCCGCAGCGCGCCCCGTGAGCGGCAGGCCGATATCACCCATGCCATCGGCGCCATGCACGTGCTGGGCGGTGGCGAAGGGGCGAACGAGGGGCAGCTCCGCGCCAGCGTGGACGGGCACTACGGAACCACACAGCTCAGCGGTGTAGAGGGCGTTTTGTACCCCCATCTCCACCGGAACATTGCCGATCACCACCGACATACCGACCACCTCGGTGGTCGGGTGTTTCAGCGCCATGACGATCGCGACCGCGTCGTCAGAGGCGGTATCGGTGTCGATCCAGAGGCGACGTGATGTGCTCATCGATGCATCCTATCTGTTGAAGAAGTTGACTAGTTGCGACGTTCTGAAAGCGCCGCGACATCCGCCTGCCAGGGGCGGATCCCCTCGGCGAGCAGCAGGTTCTCCCGTTCCAGGTGGGTCGCGAGCAGGGTGAGGCGCGACAGCGCATCGGGTGCCTCAAGGAGCTCTTGGCGCTGTTCGATCGTCAGCTGCACAACGCCGCCAACCACGTGCGAGAGGCCAACAGGGTCGTCACTCCCGGTCAGGCGATCGATCGCCGTCGCGAGCAACTCCCCATCCGGGTCGTCGACCTCATCAGAGTCCTCGTCATCATCAACGCCTCGCTCGGTCACCTTCGCGGGACCAGCCGCCACGTTTGATGCCACGAGGAGTCGCTCGATCTCGGACACCACCTCTTGGCTCAGCGCCGCCCCCTGCTCCTCCTCAAGCGCCTCACTGATCGCTTCGGGGGTCACCTCTTGATCGTCGATGAACTCCTCCTCGTCCTGCTCCTCATCGCCGTGGTCATGCTCATGTTCGCCATCGTCAACGCCGCGCAGCAGCTCCAAATAGGCAATGAACGCATCAGAGACGCGCTCCGCCACGGCGCGAACGCGCTCGTTGGATTCGCCCACCGTCTCCTCAAGGATCTCAACCTCTGCCTGCAGGTATTGCGCGCTGCGATCGAAGTTCTTGATGCGGAATCGCCGCGTGCCGAGCGCCACGATGTCCCAACGCCCATCAACGTATCGCGTGGCCTCGCGAATCTCCGCAAGCGTGCCGATCTCCGAGAGGCCATCGTCGCCGGATCGGATCACACCAAACGCCTGATTGAACTCAAGGCAGCGCTTCACCATCAGGCGATAGCGCGGCTCGAAGATGTGCAGTGGGAGGGCGACGCCCGGGAAGAGGACGAGTTGTAGTGGGAAGAGCGGGATCAGCTTCGGCGCGTCGCCGGGCTCCTCCAGGTCAGTGGCTGCAGGCCGAGGCCTGTCCCGCCGAATCCGCCGTGCGGAAGCTGGAGCCGCAGCCGCAGCCGCCAACCGAGTTCGGATTGTCTACGGTGAAGCCGGCGCCCATCATGGCGTCGACGTAATCGACGGTTGATCCCTTGATCAGTGGAACCGCCTTCTCATCGACGTACACGCGAACACCGTTCGCCATGAAGACGCTATCGCCAGGGTTCTCAACGTCGTCGAGCATCATGCCGTAGCGATAGCCGCTGCAGCCACCCGAGACGATGTAGACGCGCAGGCCGATCAGTGGATTGGTCTCGCCCTTGGCAAGCTCGAGCACCTTGGCGGCGGCGGCGTCGGTGAGGGCGAGGACCGGCGCGACGGCTGGCGCATCGCTGGCAACCTGGGGCTCGTGGTTCAACATCGCTCCTCCTTCGGCATCTGCCGCTGCAGTGACCTAGATTCTAGCGCCCCGCACCCTCGACGCGCTCTACCAGCAGGGCGATCCCCTGGCCGACCCCCACGCACATGGCGGCGATGCCGTAGCGCCCGCCACTGCGACGCAGCTCGCGAACGAGGGTCGTCGCCATGCGTGCGCCAGAGGCGCCGAGCGGGTGACCAAGTGCAATCGCACCGCCATGCACATTGGTCTTCTCAGGGTCGAGTCCGAGTTCGGTCATGCAGGCGACCGCCTGGCTGGCGAACGCCTCGTTCAACTCAACACGATCGATGTCGGCCACGGTGAGGCCTGTGCGTTCCAACAGTTTACGAATTGCGGGGATCGGCCCGACGCCCATGACCGAAGGGTCAACGCCGGCAACGGCGGTGGCCACGATGCGCGCATACGGTGTGAGGCCAAGCGCACGTGCGCGCTCCGATTCCACAACAAGGAGTGCAGCGGCGCCATCGTTGATACCAGAGGCATTTCCGGCCGTGACACTGCCATTCGCGGCGAATGCTGGCTTCAGCTTCGCGAGTGCGGCGGCACTCGTATCGGGTCGTGGGTGTTCATCGCGATCAACAACAATCGGCGCGCCGGTGCGCTGCGGAATGGAGACGGGCACGATCTCTTCAGCGAAGATCCCCGCGGCACTAGCGGCGGCGGCTCGCTGCTGTGAGGCGAGCGCAAACTCGTCTTGTTCCTCACGGCTAACCCGCCACTTGTCGGCGACCCGCTCCGCCGTTTCGCCAAGTGAGATCGCCGGATACGTCGCATGCAGTCGTGGGTTCACAAAGCGCCATCCGATCGTGGTGTCGACCAGCTCACGATGGCCGCGCTCTAACCCGCTCTCGGGCTTCAGCGTGACGAGCGGCGCGCGACTCATGCTCTCAACCCCACCGGCAACGACCACCTCAGCGTCGCCGACAGCGATCGCGTTCGCGGCTGCGGCGAGCGCCTGTAGGCCAGAGCCGCAGAGTCGGTTCACGGTTTGCCCCGGAACCTCTACGGGGTAGCCCGCAACGAGGAGCGCCATGCGCGCAACATTGCGGTTGTCTTCGCCCGCCTGATTGGCACAGCCCAGGATCACATCGTCGATCTCGGCGGCGCTGATGCCGCTGCGGGCCACGATCGCCTCAAGCACGGTGGCGGCTAGGTCGTCGGGGCGAACCCCAGCCAGCGCGCCGCCGTAGCGACCGAAGGGGGTGCGCAGCGCCTCGACGATCCAGGCCTCCTTTATAGGGCGACCCGGCGTACTGCTCGAAGAGAGTGGCGTGCGACTGTTCATAGGGGCAGTCTACGCCCGCCCCTCGGCTAGGATGGGGGCATGAGCGAGACCCTCGTACCCGTCCCCTCCGCACTCCCGCCGATCGCGACAAGCCTCAACCCTGGGCTCCCCACGGCTACAGAGCTCTTCGACTTCGCCGCAGGGGCTGAGCGACGGTTCACCACCCTGCGCCTGCGCATTGAAGAGCGCACGGTCACCGCGGCGGGCGAGAGCCTCAGCTCCGTCGAGCTGCTGATCGACCGGCCACACGCCCGTGTGACCACGAGCCACCCCGGCGGCGGCTACGACGTCTGGATCACCGATGGCGCAGAGGTACGCGGATACAACGCAGTCACCAACACCACGACGCGTCGACCGCATCGTGCGGCGCCCGACGGCCTCGATGATCGCGACCTTCCGGACGCCTCGCGCCTCCCAGCCGCGATGGGGCCACTCCCAGGGAAGGGCTGGGCCACAACCTTTGTGCGACCAGGCTCCTTCTGCACCAGCGTCCTTGCCGGTGCGGTTCTCGGCGCTGTGCATGCGACGAGCTCCGCGGAGCGTGTCGCGCTAACGGTTGAAGCGGCGGCGCCGCGCGCGGTCGGCCTTGAGGGGGACCGCGCCGACTTCCGCTATCGGGTTACGTTTGATCGGCTCACAGGCATCCTGCTCGGCATTGAAGAGTTTCGTGGCGCGCATCTGGTACGGAGTGCGATCTGCACCTCATGTGAGGTTGACGCCTCGATCCCGCGCAGCGCGTTTGATCTAGAACTTCCCTCTGACGTTGTGACGCTCTATTGAGCGACCGATGAGTGAGATCGCTGGCCAAGCGCTACTTCAAAAATCGGTAGCGGACCTTGTCGCTGCCAGTGATAACCCAGAACTGATCGCACAACTGATCCCTGGATGTAACGGCCTACACCGCATTGATGTGGAACATATTGAGGGTCGCCTTGCAACACAAGTGGCCGGAATTCCAATTGAGGCCGCCGTCTCGGTGCGGCGCACTGTTGAGGTGCTGGAGAGCGGCATTACCCGACTTCATCTTCGACTGAAGGTTCGCCCCGACATTGGTGGACACGCGCTTGTGGTTGCGCTCATTGACCTCACCGAGGCGAGCGCTACGAGTAGCAACGCATCGTGGCGAACCTCAACTGAGCTTGATCCGATGCTCGCGGTGATGGCGGGGCAGCGCGTCGAGGAGTATTTGCGTACCTCGATTGATCGGCTGATCGCAGGGCTGGCGAACTAAGCGCTTAGCGCCACGCCGATCGCAGCGAGGACGATCGCTGCGAGCGCCCCGATCATCAACACCCATCCGGCACGAAAGAGCGCACGACCTCTACTGATCGGCCACCACGCGCCGACGGAGCGCGCGATGCGCAGAGCCGCCTCGGCCATGGCAATAAAGAGTGGCACGGCACCGATCAGGAGCGGCACCTTCACAACACCGTCGCTCCAGCGCGCACCCAGATTGAGCGCGCTGATCACGATCGTGCCGCACACCAGTGCGACAACACTCAAGTAGATGTAGCCGCCGCGCAACGGGGTTGGCTCCAACTCGGGAACGAATGCGGGGAGGCCATCATCCGCAATCGGCACCGGTTGCCGATCCAATTTGATCATCCCTGGCTCATAGCGCTCATCTAGCAGAACACCGCGCATCAGATCGCCTGCGTCAGGTGCGGGCTCTTCTGCTCCAGGGAGTGCGTGTGGCAGCGCCTCTGCGCCGGCGATCTGATCAGGACGAACGATGCGCGGTCGCTCGTTGCTCATCTTCGTGCGCCACTCATCGTCGCGCTAAAAAGAAGCCAGTGATCGCAAGGACGAGCCCAAGGATGCGCGACGCTGTGATGGGAATCGCGGTGGTTCCGAGCAGCCCAAATCCGTCAATCGCCAGAGCGGCACCGAGTGAGCCGAGGATGTAGATCAACGTCGCTTCGGTCACGCCAAGCACCGGAACGGTTGTTGCGAACCCGGTGACGATGAGTGCCCCGAAGAGGCCTCCAGTCAAAAGGAGTGGCGGAACCTTTGTCGCCTCAACAAGTTGCAGCTTGCCGCTCAGCAACGCCACCACGAGCAGCACGGCCAGGCCACCGATAAACGAGACCACGGCGGCACTGACCGGATCGGTGCGACGTCCAAGCTCAGAGTTCACGATGGACTGCACCGATGAGCCAACACCGGCGGCGAAGATAAAGAAGGCTAGGGCGATGAGTTGCATGCGTCCCCCACTCTGCTGACCTGCCACGAAGTCGTGCTACTCGCCTTGGGCGCGTGTGAAGCCCTCGTCACTCCCCCACACACGGAGCTTCTCAAGGTGGACCCAGGGTGCAACGCCGGCGACGCGCGCCGCAAGCGCCAACAGCGGTTCGTCGGCGAGATCAGCACCATCGGCGCGAGCGAGGAAGCGTGCACGGAAGAGCCCAGTTGGATCAAAGGCCGGCGCCGCGTTCGGCCAGACCACCGTCCCCTTGCTCTCGATCATCTTGAGGGTGAGCTCCTGCCCTGAGAGGGCGGCGAGCTTTGCTCCTAGCTCCGCTGGTGCCATGAGTGACTGCAGGAAGAGGTCGAGTCCAACCACACGAGCGTGACCAACCTCGCGCTCGCGCGCTTCGCCGCTAGTCCAGCGCGGGTGCGGCGCAATCTGAACCGGTCGGGGGCGGCTTGCCGCTGCCGGCACACTTCGCGGGCGCGAGCCGAGGCTTTCAATCACGGCATCGGCGAACCCGCTGGTGCTCGTCGCCGCCTCAACGTCACCACCCTGCTGGCGCACCACGTCTTGCGGGAGCGCCTTGCCAGCTTCGAGTGTTGCCAACACCGCATCTTCAACAACATCGGCAAGATCCGTCTCGCCCAAATGTCGCAACATCATCGTTGACGAAAGGATCAGCGCGGTTGGATTGATGACGTTCTTGCCAGCATATTTTGGCGCAGATCCGTGCACCGCCTCAAAGATCGCCACGCCGTCTCCATAGTTTGCGCTCGAAGCAAATCCGAGACCACCAACAAGGCCAGATGCAAGGTCGCTGATGATGTCGCCGTGCAAGTTTGTTGCCACAACAACATCAAACTGCGCCGGATCTTTCACCATCTGGTGTGCAACGTTGTCAATGATCAGGTGATTCGCCTCGAGTGACGAATACTCCTTGCCGAGATCCTCCCCGACCTGCTTGAACAACCCTTCGGTGAACTTCAAGATGTTCGCCTTGCTCGCTGTGGTGACCTTGTGACGACCTTCGCGCAGTGCAAGCTCGTAGGCGAAGCGGATGATCTTCTCGGATCCGGTACGGCTGATCAACTTGACCGCCTGTGCGACATCGTGCGTCTGAAGGTGTTCAATACCAGCGTAGAGATCTTCGACGTTCTCGCGAACGATGACCATGTCAATCCCTTCGCCCTTGTAGCGCGTTGGCACGCCCGGAAGTTCGCGTGCAGGTCGCACGTTGGCGTACGTCTCAAAGAGTTTGCGCAGGGTGACGTTGGCGCTCTTCTCGCCGAATCCAACGGGCGTTTCGAGTGGCCCCTTTAAGGCGACGCGGGTGCGCTCGATGCTGTCGCGTGTCGCGGCCGGCACCCCAGAGGTATCGCCCTTCTTGAAGACTTCGGCGCCAGCCTCGGCCTCCTCCCAATCAAAGGTGACGCCGGCCGTTGCAGCGGCGGCATCAAGGACGCGCTGTGTTGCACGGGCGACCTCGGGACCAACCCCGTCGCCAGGGATCAGGGTTATGGCGTGTCGTCGAACGGAGCTCATCTGCTCAGGATAGCGGGGTTAGCGTGTTGCGCTGGGGGCGGCGATCGGCAGGTTCACATAGCCGCGAAACTGGAAGCCTGGGCGACGCACAGCTCCTGGAAGTAGCGCGATAGTGGGGAGCGCATCGGCCAGCGCAGAGAAGAGGAGTTCAAGCTCCAGCCGCGCCAGCGGCGCGCCAATGCAGAAGTGAATGCCGCCACCAAACGAGAGATGTGATGTTTCGCCACGTTCAATGCGGAAGGCGTCGGGATCAACATACTTTTCGGGATCACGATTTGCGGAGCCGATCATCAGCCCAACCTTCGACCCGCGTGGGATCGAAACGCCACGAACCTCGAACCCGTCGTCGAGCACCCAGCGCTGGAAGAACTGCAGCGGTGGGTCCCAACGCAAGATCTCCTCTATTGCGCTCTTGATGGGTAAAGCTCCAGTACGCAGGAGCTGCCACTGGTCCGGATGGGCAGCAAACGCCGCCACTCCATTCGAGGCGGCGTTCACCGACGCCTCGTGGCCAGCCATGAGGAGCACCATCACCGTGGAGATCACCTGCTCGTCGCTCAGGTGCTCCCCGTCGACGGTTGCATCGATCAGGCCGGTGAGCAGGTCGTCGGCGGGTTGACGGCGACGGGCGGCAATCAGGTCGGCGGTGAACGCAGCGAACTCACGAACCGCCGCGTTGGCGCGCTCCTTCACCACCTCTGACGGCGCCGGCTCATACATTGAGACCACGTCGTGGGAGAGGGCAAGGATGCGCATGCGGTCGGGCTCGGGGACGCCGATCAGCTCGCAGATGATCGTCAACGAGAGTGGCTCGGCGAGGTCCTGCACCAGGTCAAGGCTTCCGCGCTCACGGGCGGTGGCGATGCGCTGGTGAATCAAGCGATCTGCAGGACCGCGCTGCGCCTCAACGGAGCGTGGCGTGAAGGCGGTGGTGACGAGGCGACGAAGCTTGGTGTGATCGGGGGGCTCGAGGGCGATCATGTCCCAGCGCTCAAAGGCCTTGAAGTCGGCGTAGCGGTCATCGCGCCACGGCTGTAGATCAGCGGGATCCAGGATGAACTCTTCGGCGGTGTAGCGCTGCGAAAAGTCGGAGCCGAGGCGCTTGTCCCGCCATGCGGCATGCACATCGACATGGCGGGTGATGAAGTGAATGCCACTCTGTGGCGAGTGCCAGACGGGACCCTGCTCGCGCAGGCGGGCATAGGCGGGGAAGGGGTCGAGCGCGGTGGCTGGATCGGTCGGGTCAAAAAGGAGCGGCACCTCGCCCATGGGACTACGCCCCGGCGGCGCGGTCTCGGGCAATGAGCAGGCGCAACCCGTGGATCGCCGTGTCGATCACAGGGTCGATGGAGAAGTTTTTCATGGACGCCTCCGACTCCTCGCGAGTCATGGAGGGGCTCCCCACGCAGACCATGATTCCACCGGCACGCGCTCGGAGGGTTGCCGCAACGATGAAGAGGGTGGCCGACTCCATCTCGGAGCTGATCGCCCCGCCACCGATCCACGCCCGCCAGCGGCGCTCAAGATCACTCGATACTGGCATGCGCTCCGGTTCGACCTCGCCATAGAACGAATCCTTTGACTGCGCGACGCCGACGCGGTGACGCACCTTCCGCTCACGTGCCGCGTCGCGCAGCGCCAGCACCACGTCAAGGTCGGCCACGGCGGGGAACTCCATCGGCAGATAGTGGCTACTCGTGCCCTCGTCACGAATGGCTCCACTGATCACCGCAAGGTCGCCGGTCTGCATTCCTGGCTGCATGCCGCCAGACGTGCCTACGCGAATGAAGGTGTCGGCACCAATGGCGTGCAACTCTTCGGCGGCGATCGCGGTTGAGGGGCAGCCAATCCCAGTTGAGGTGCACGCCACGGGGACGCCATCGAGCTCGCCAACCCACGTGGTGTACTCACGCTTCTGTGCAACGAATCGCGGGTTATCAAATCGCCGGGCAATCACCTCAACGCGACCCGGGTCGCCGGGCAGCAACACGTAGCGCCCAACGGCGCCCTTCGTTAGACCGAGATGGTGAACCGTGCCGTCTGGCTCGAAGATTGCCACTGAGCTACGAGTTGATCAGGGCGCGAATCGCAACAACGATCACGCCAACAAAGACGAGGATCCCGAAGCCGAACATCACCATTGCCACGATTGGCGCAAACACGATCGGCGTAGATCCCGACTGCCCCCAATGTTGAAGTCCGTAGACCGTGAGCGTCATCATGACGGCAATCCCTAATACGCCGACGAACAGATCAAACGGCCCACTGGGAACGCGACGGTACGAGGTCTTCTCTCCCTTCGAACCAAATGCTCGAGACTCCAAACTGATCGCCAACTGCTGCACGCGCTCAACCGCACCTGCAGCAACGGGAACAAAGGAGGGAACGATTGAGCCGAACCCTGTCCCCTTCATGCCGCGTGACCTCTGGGCCGCAAGAACCAGCTGTACCTCACGTTGCAACACGGGAACCAACTGCAGCGTCATCGAGATCATAAAGTTGATCAGGTAGGGAACGCGCATGCGCGCGAGGGAGGCGAAGAGGTCTGACGGGTGCGTTGACAAGATCAATCCAAACGCGAGCACCTGGAATGAGGCGACGCGCAACATGAGCGAGAGCGCATGCGACAGCCCCTCGCCGTAGATCTTGAGCGGGCCAAAATACATCTCTTGCACACACGTTGAACCACAGAGCACTGGCGAGAGGCCTTGAATCACGATGATCGACGCGGTGATCGGCGTGAAGAGCACCAACACGCGCAGAAGTGGCTTGATGATCTTGGCGCTGATCGCCACCGTCAGTCCGAAGAGGAGGAGCCCAAAGAGTGGCAGTGGCAGATAGGTCGTAAAGCAGAAGATGCCAGCGGGGATCAGCCACGCAAACTTCGCAACAGGGTCCAGCCGGTGCATCCACGAGGTGCCCCGAACGTGAGTAACTGAGACGCTTGGTCCGTACATTAGGCTGCCCCCTTCTTGCCAAGCTCTTTTGCAAGCTCGTCAACACTGAGTGCCGCTGACTTCCCTTTGCGGCTCTTGAGTTGCAACGAGATCTGCGTGATCTGTGGCGGAACGATGTGCGTGCGCGTCATCACTTCGGTGTTACCGAACACTTCGCGTGCCGTTCCGTCTGCGATCACTTTGGCGTTCCACATCACGATCATGCGCTCACTCACATCGGCCAGGAGCGGCATGTCGTGCGAGACGCAGATCACCGTAGCCCCCTGCTTCGTGAGTCGATGGATGAGGTCGTTGATCACCTTGGTCGTCTGATGGTCTTGTCCGGTGGTTGGCTCATCGAGCACGAAGACCTTCGGCCCCATCGTGAAAACTGAGGCGATGCCGACCAGCTTGCGCAGCGGGAAGCTGAGTCGATACGGATGCATCTCCCCGTACTGCTTGATGTCGAAGAAGTCGAGCGCCTCGTCAACACGCCGCTCCACCTCATCTGGCGGGAGGCCCAGGTTCGTTGGCCCAAAGGCCAGTTCGGCGCGCACGTTGGTGGCGAAGAGTTGATGGTTGGGGTTTTGGAAGACGTATCCGACCGTCGCCGCCATCTGCTGCACCGTGTGGTTGGCCGTATCTTTGCCATCGACCACGATGCTCCCTGAGGTTGGCTTCAGGAGCCCATTGAGCAGCTTCGTCAGGGTCGTCTTGCCAGATCCGTTCTGACCAACAATCCCGACCGACTGCCCTTCAGGGATCTCGAGGCTGACGCCGTCAAGTGCGAGCACGGCGCCGTTCGCATACACGTAGCGAGCATCGGTGACCTTGATGATCGGGGTGCTCATGCGCGCGCCTCCAGCCACTCGATCGCTTCGGCCGTGGTGACTGGCAGATCCTTCGCGCCTGCGGCCGAAAGGGCGAGCGCAAGGTCCGTCGCCTGCGGCACTCGAATGCCGATCTTGGCAAGTTCGGCGCCGCGCGAGAAGACCTCCGTAGGCGTTCCCACCATCACGATCTTCCCCTCGTGCAACACCACAATGCGATCGGCATACGCGGCAAGGACTTCAGATTCGTGTTCAGCCACGATGACGGTGAGACCCTCTTCGCGATTGAGCTTTCGCGCCAACTCAAAGACCTCCTCTTTGCCGATCGGGTCAAGATTTGAGGTTGGCTCGTCCATGAAGAGGATGCGTGGCTGCATGGCAAGTACCGACGCGATCGCCAGCCGCTGTTGCTGGCCGCCCGAGAGCCCCATCGGCGATCGCTCTTCAAAGCCGGCGAGCCCTACCGTTGCGAGTGCCGCACTGACGCGCGGTGGCATCTCTTTATTGGGAACGCCAAGGTTTTCGAGGCCGAGCGCAACCTCTTCGGCGGCGCTGACCTGGCTCATCTGAAATTCCGGATTGTCAAAGACGATGCCGACCGTTCGCGCCATCTCGCGCACTGGCGTCGTCGAAGTGTCGAGGCCCTCTACAGTGACCCTCCCCTCGTAGATCCCCATGGTGCTTTGCGGGACGATGCCGTTGATGGAGAGGCCGAGGGTCGTCTTCCCTGCACCATTGAGCCCCATGATGCCGAGATATTCGCCGCGGGTAATCTCAAGATTGATGTTGCTGAGCGCTGGGCGTTCGCCGCTGGAGTAGGTAAAGCTCAGATTCTCAATCTTGACGACAACATCTCCAGACAATGGAACCTCCCGTGTTGTTGCGGATATCGTACTTCGTTCGGGATCAAACGAACCGCCCGACCGCACCCTGCGGTGCGATCGGGCGGCTGTCGCGCATTACTGCACGACGGTTCGAAAACTCAGTCCTTGGCGCGAATGACTGCCACGCCCGCTCCGAGCGTGAAGAGCCCTGCAAGGACATTCATTGCTGCAAGTGTTGGGAACGCCTGATCAGCGGCCTCAACCTTGATGCTGGCAACAGCGAATGGCAGCACGAGCATGAACACGCCCATCGCCAACACGCCGACTGCTGCAGCCTCACGAGGCCCGACAGTTGCTCCGCCTGAATTCTTGGCCATGATGAACCTCCTTACGCGGCAGCGCTGGCCTGCTGAATTGCGATCAGCAAGAAGGCGATACCAACAGCGAGACCGATGAAGACGTACTTGAGTACGCCGTTCTGGTCAGTCTTCGGCAGTCCAACGCCAGCCGTAAGGCCCGATGGAAGTGCCTGAAGGATTGCCAAGCCGACGAACGTCGCGATGAGCTTGTCAGCGAACGAGCCTGGAAGGCCGCCGATGAACGAAGCCTGAAGGGTGCCAAGGCCGGCAGCGCTAATCGCTGCGACGAGAGCATCCGACGAGTGCCCAGTGGCACCACCGAAGACGAACGTAATGATCGGTGCGGCCATCGCCTGCACAAGGACGCCGCAGATCGCGCCGACGGCGATGAGGCCGGGGAGCGACTTGCCGAGACCAAAGCTACGAATGCCGTAGCCCCAAACGAGGGCACCGACAACGTTGCAGAGTGCAAACGGAATGCCGACTGGGCCGTTTACCAACGAACCAGCGGTATTCGTAATGATTCCTGTGAGGGCGCCCCACCATGGGCCGAGCGCAACGCTCACCACCATGGTCCCGATCATGTCGAGGAAGATCGGCACCTTCACGATGCTGATGATGAATCCACCAACAATGTTGAGGGCCGCCATCACCGGCACAAGGACCGCAACATACGAGAGCGGAATTCGCTGGGCGCCGCGCGCCGCTGCTGCTCCGGACATCTCTGTTCCTCCCTTTCGCCTCCCCCTGGTGGAGAGAGGCCTCTGTTGCCTTGGGCGACAACGCCACCCTCGGCGGTACAACCAAACGGCAACCCGCCGTTAGCAGCAGGTTATGCTCCCTTAACCTTCTGTCAAGCCCCTGGTGCGTCAGACGCACCACGGCTG